>VBCQ01000248.1 GCA_005882155.1 Betaproteobacteria bacterium | reverse complement strand
GCTGCTGATTTCGGGCCGCAAAGGCGCCGTCCTAACAAACGCTGTCTCGGCCTCGACGACGAGTTCAGACCTCACGTTGCCCACCTGCTTGACCTTGCCGAGCACCAACGCCGCGACGGTTCGCTTGACATGGGGTGCGAATCCACGCGACATCGATTCGCACTTGCTTGTGCCAGGAGGCACACATGTGTTCTACGTCAACAAAGGCTCGCTCGCTGCCGAGCCGTTCGCGAGTCTTGACGTTGACGACGTATCTGGTTTTGGACCGGAAATCACCACCATCCGCCGTCCGAAAGTGGGCATCTATCGCTTCTTTCTTCACAATTTCTCGCAGAGCTTTGACCCCGGCATGACAGGATCCCCGACGCGGGTCGAGCTCAACTACCTGGGTCGTACGGTGGCCTTTTCTCCTCCGGCTGGGGAGGGAACCAATTTGTACTGGCACCTGTTCGATCTCGAAGTTGGCGCTGATTGCTCTATGACGCTGTTCCGCTACAACCGTTTCCGCGCGGACGAGCCGGCCAATCCGAATACGGGCACTTCGGCGCAGTTTTGCGTACCGAGCTAGTCGGACTGCGATTCAATTCAGCGAATCGATCGCAGGCCCCGAGTGCGTATTGACGGCGTTGCGTGCAATCTCGCTCATCGGCATGCCCGGCGGTGGCAAATCCACCGTCGGGCGTCACCTCGCACGCAGCCTGAACCTTCGCTTCGCAGACTCGGACACTGAACTCGAGAAGCGAATCGGTTGCCCGATCCGCGAATACTTTGAGCGGGAGGGCGAGGAGCGGTTTCGCGATCTCGAGCAAGGTGTCATCGAGGAGCTGCTCGGTTGGCCGAATGTCGTGTTGGCCACCGGTGGTGGCGTCGTTCTTCGCGAGGCGAATCGCGAGGCATTGCATGCTGCCTCGATCGTGGTCTATCTCCGCTCCACGCCGGAAGAGCTCTTCCGTCGCCTGCGCCATGACACGCATCGCCCGCTCTTGCAGGTGCGCGATCCGCTGCGCAAGCTGCGCGAGCTGCACGCCGAACGCGATCCGCTGTACCGCAAGACAGCGCACTTCGTCATCGAGACAGGCCGTCCTTCGGTCAGCACCTTGGTCAACATGATCTTGATGCAGCTGGAACTTGCGGGCCTCGTCGACCCGGCACAGGTGCCTTCGCCCGTCGAGCCGCGATCGAGCGAGCGCTGAATCGAGGCCCGTACACTTCGGGCCATGAGTGCAACGCCAGCATCACGCGTCGCGGTCCCCATCGAACTGGGCGATCGCAGCTACGACATTCTGATCGGCACGGGTCTGCTCGACGATCCGAAAAGCTTTGACGGCCTGCCCGCCGCCGCATGTGCCGCGATCGTGACCAACCCGACCATCGCGCCGCTCTACGCAGCGCGTTTGCAGACCGCGCTTGGTGCCCGATACGCGCGCGTGCTGGTGATCGAATTGCCGGACGGCGAAGCGCACAAGGATTGGACCTCGTTGAATACAGTCTTCGACGCCCTGCTCGCGGCAGGCTGTGATCGCAAGACCATTCTGTTCGCGCTCGGCGGCGGCGTCGTCGGTGACATCGCCGGGTTCGCCGCGGCCTGCTACATGCGCGGCGTGCCGTTCGTTCAGGTGCCGACGACGCTGCTTGCGCAGGTCGACTCTTCGGTCGGCGGCAAGACCGCGATCAACCATCCGCTGGGCAAGAACATGATCGGCGCGTTCTACCAGCCGCTGCGCGTGGTGGCAGACCTTGCGACGCTCGACACGCTTCCCGTCCGCGAGGTCAGCGCGGGCCTGGCCGAGATCATCAAGTACGGTCCGATCGCCGATTCCGAATTCCTCGATTGGCTTGGCACCAACCTCGACGCCTTGCGGGCCCGCGACAAGACAGCATTGGCCCACGCGGTGCGCCGATCGTGCGAGATCAAGGCCTGGGTCGTCGGTCAGGACGAGCGCGAATCGGGGCTGCGCGCGATTCTGAATTTCGGCCACACCTTCGCCCACGCGATCGAGTCGGGGCTCGGCTATGGCGAGTGGCTTCACGGCGAGGCGGTCGGCTGCGGGATGGTCATGGCGGCCGACTTGTCGGCGCGCATGGGGCTCATCGATCCATCGCTGGTCGATCGATTGGTCCGCCTCATCGAGCGAGCAGGGTTGCCGATCGTCGGCCCGAAGCTCGGCGTGCCGCGCTACCTCGAGCTGATGCGGCTCGACAAAAAAACGGAGTCCGGCGAAATCCGCTTCGTGCTGCTGGACGGTCCCGGGCACGAGGTGATGCGCGCGGCGCCGCAGGCGCTGGTGGCACAGGTGATCGACGCTCGAACGGCGTGACGAGCGACCCGAATGCGGCAGGATCCGACGATGCTTCACCCGGGCGCCTGCAGACCCGAAACGAGCCGGGGACGACGCCACCCCGAGACGCCCGCACCGACCCGTAACGCGTACCAGCGCGATCGCGACCGCATCGTGCACAGCACCGCGTTTCGCCGGCTCGTCTACAAGACCCAGGTGTTTCTCAATCACGAGGGCGATCTGTTTCGCACCCGACTGACGCACTCGATCGAGGTGGCGCAGATCGCCCGCTCGGTCGCGCGCAGCATCGGTCTGCATGAAGACCTGGTCGAAGCGATTGCGCTGGCGCACGACCTCGGTCACACGCCGTTCGGCCACGCCGGCCAAGACGCGCTGAATGAAAGTCTGCTACACGCTGACCCTGGCGGCGAAGGCTTCGAGCACAACCTGCAAAGCCTGCGCGTGGTCGACGAGCTCGAGGAGCGCTATCCGCTGTACAACGGGTTGAATCTGAGCTTCGAGACGCGCGAAGGCATTCTCAAGCATTGCTCGCGGCGCAACGCCGAACGTCTGCTGATCGACGAGCCTGATGGGGTCGCGCAGCGCTTCATCGATCGCACGCAGCCGAGCCTTGAAGCTCAGCTGTGCAATGTCGCCGATGAGATCGCCTACAACGCGCACGACATCGACGATGGCGTTCGCTCGGGTTTGCTGACGCTGTCACAGTTGCGCGCGGTGCCGATGTTCGCCGAGCCGGAGCGTGAGACGGTGGCCGAGTTTCCTGAACTTGCCGGGCGCCGGCTGCTGTTCGAGATCATTCGGCGCATGCTGTCGCGGCAGATCTACGACGTCATCGACACGACGAAGATGGCAATGACAGCAGCTGCACCATGCAGCGCCGATGAATCGCGTCAGATGCCGACGATGGTCGCGTTCAGCCCCGCGATGGCCCGGCAGACGCACGAGCTCAAGCGCTTCCTGCGCCAAAACCTATATCAGCATCCGCAAGTGCTGGCCACCACCGGCCAAGCCAAGGACGTCGTGCGCGAGCTCTTCGCTGCCTACCTTGCGAGTCCCGCCGAGATGCCCGGAGCGGCGCCACGGCCCGGCGGCGAGCTGCGACGTGTCGCCGATTACATTGCCGGGATGACCGACCGGTTCGCGCTGCGCGAGCACTACCGCTTGACCGGGCGGACCTTGTTCTCGGCGCCGGTGTGACCATCAGGCCACGATGTCGCGCCTCCCACGACTCGCGATCGGTGGTCGCCCTCATCTGATCGTCCAGCGCGGCTTGCACTCGCAGGCGCTCTTCATCGACGACGAAGACCGCCGGACCTTCCTGTCCAAGCTCGCGCAGGCCGCGGCGGCGTGCCGAGTTGCGGTCCACGCCTATGTGCTACTCGACGGTGAAGTGCAAGTTTTGGCCACGCCCGAAGACGCGAGCGGCCTGAGCCGGATGATGCAGTCGCTCGGACGGACTTATGTCGCGGGCTTCAACCGCCGCCACGGCCGTTCGGGGACCCTGTGGCAAGCTCGCTTCCGCGCCGCAGTCGTCGAAGCAGATTCGCACCTCATCGCCTGCATGCGCTACGTCGAATCGCGCCCCGCGCACGCGGCACATGTCGAGGCCACCGACTATCCATGGTCGAGCGCGGCGCACCACATCGGCCGCCAGCGGTCCGCGTTGATCACCGAGCACCCCATGTATTGGCGCCTCGGCAACACACCATTCGAGCGCGAGGCGAGATATCGATCACTATTGGAGCGTGCGCTCACACAGAAGGAGATGCTCGAGATTGAAGCGGCTGCGCTGAAAGGCTGGGCGCTCGGATCGGAGCGCTTCGTGCGTGAGCTGGCGCAGGAGACCGATCGTCGGCTTCGACCGCTGCCGCGCGGTCGGCCGGCAAAGCAGGCCTGAACGCTTCGATGTGTCCCCTATTTATACCAAAGGGTGAATGCGAACACAAAAACGGGGTATGACCCCATTTAATTTGCTTGAGCGGCTTGCTGCGCCGCAGTATTCTCCGGGTCATCCCTAGTCAACCCCGGAGGACGCGCCATGCAACAGGCCGTCGGTGGCGGAGTCACCCCAGAAGAATTGCGCGCGGCAGCCGAGTGCGGCCTGTACGACCCGGCGAACGAGCATGACGCCTGCGGCGTGGGCTTCGTCGCGCATATCAAGGGCATCAAGGCCCACAGCATCGTCGAGCAGGGGCTGAAGATCCTCGAGAACCTCAACCACCGTGTCGCGGTCGGCGCCGACAAGCTGATGGGCGACGGCGCCGGCATCCTGATCCAGATTCCCGACGACTACTTCCGCGCCGAAATGGCCGCGCAAGGCGTCGAGCTGCCGCCGTTTGGCGAGTACGGCGTCGGCATGATCTTCCTGCCGAAGGAACATGCGTCGCGGCTGGCTTGCGTGCAGGAACTGGAACGCGCCGTGAAGACCGAGGGGCAGGTGCTGCTCGGCTGGCGCGACGTGCCGGTCGACGCCGAGCTGCCGATGTCGCCGACCGTGCGCGAGAAGGAGCCGATCATTCGGCAGATCTTCATCGGCCGTGGCCCCGACGTGATCGTTCCCGACGCGCTCGAGCGCAAGCTCTACGTGATCCGGAAGACCGCGTCGAGCGCGATCCAGGCGCTCAAGCTCACCCACAGCCGCGAGTACTACGTGCCCAGCATGAGCTGCCGCACGATCATCTACAAGGGCCTGCTGCTCGCCGACCAGGTCGGCAAGTACTACCAGGACCTGCAAGACCCGCGCGTCGTGTCGGCGCTCGCGCTAGTGCACCAGCGCTTCTCGACCAACACCTTCCCCGAGTGGCCGCTCGCGCACCCGTACCGCATGGTCGCGCACAACGGCGAGATCAACACCGTCAAGGGCAACTTCAACTGGATGCGCGCCCGAGAGGGCGTGATGAAGTCGCCGGTGCTCGGCGACGATTTGAAGAAGCTCTATCCGATCAGCTTCGAAGGCCAGTCCGACACCGCGACCTTCGACAACGCGCTCGAGCTCTTGACGATGAGCGGCTACCCACTCGCCCATGCCGCGATGATGATGATTCCCGAAGCGTGGGAGCAGCACACGCTGATGGACGAGCGGCGGCGCGCGTTCTACGAGTACCACGCAGCGATGCTCGAGCCGTGGGACGGCCCCGCCGCAATGGTCTTCACCGACGGCCGCCAGATCGGCGCAACGCTCGACCGCAACGGCCTGCGCCCGGCGCGCTACATCGTCACCGACGACGACCTGGTCGTGATGGCGTCCGAGTCCGGCGTGCTGCCAATCCCGGAGAACCAGATCGTCAAGAAGTGGCGGCTGCAGCCCGGCAAGATGTTCCTCATTGACCTCGAGCAGGGCCGCATCGTCGACGACGAAGAGCTGAAGAACCAGTTCGCCTCGGCCAAGCCGTACCGGCAGTGGATCGAGAGCGTTCGCGTCAAGCTCGAAGAGATTCCGGTCGAGACCGAGACGCCGCAGTTCAAGGAGAGTTTGCTCGATCGCCAGCAGTCGTTCGGCTACACGCAGGAAGACTTGAAGTTCCTGATGAGCCCGATGGCGCAGGCCGGCGAAGAAGGCATCGGCTCGATGGGCAACGACTCGCCGCTCGCGGTGCTGTCGGACAAGAACAAGCCGCTGTACAACTACTTCAAGCAGCTGTTCGCGCAGGTGACGAATCCGCCGATCGACCCGATTCGCGAGGCGATCGTGATGTCGCTGGTGTCGTTCATCGGTCCGAAGCCGAATCTGCTCGACATCAACGCAGTCAACCCTCCGATGCGTCTCGAGGTGCCGCAACCGATCCTCGACTTCGACGACATGGCGCGGCTGCGCAACATCGAGCGTCACACCCACGGCAAGTAGGCGTCGAAGCCAAGCTCGCATCGCTGTGCGCCGAGACGGTCGACGCGATCAAGAGCGGCCACAACATCCTCATCATCAGTGACCGCAAGATGGACCGCGGCCATGTCGCGATCCCCGCGCTGCTCGCGCTGTCGGCGGTACACCAGCATCTGGTGCGCGAGGGTCTGCGCACGACGGCGGGCCTGGTCGTCGAGACCGGCTCGGCGCGCGAAGTCCATCACTTCGGCGTCCTCGCCGGCTACGGTGCCGAGGCGGTTCACCCGTACCTCGCGCTCGAGACGCTGGTCAGCCTGCAGAAGGAACTGCCCGGTGACTTGTCGCCTGACAAGGCGATCTACAACTACGTGAAGGCCATCGGCAAGGGACTGTCGAAGATCATGTCCAAGATGGGCGTGTCGACCTACATGTCGTATTGCGGCGCGCAGTTGTTTGAAGCGATCGGCTTGGAGAAGACGCTGGTCGACAAGTACTTTCGCGGCACGGCATCGCAGGTCGGCGGCATCGGCGTGTTCGAAGTCGCCGAGGAAGCGATCCGCATGCACCTGTCCGCCTTCGGCGACGACCCGGTGTTGCAAGGCATGCTCGACGCCGGCGGCGAATACGCGTGGCGCGTTCGCGGCGAAGAGCACATGTGGACGCCCGACGCAATCGCCAAGCTGCAGCACAGCGCGCGCGCCAACAAGTTCGAGACCTACAAGGAATACGCTCAGATCATCAACGACCAGTCGCGCCGCCACATGACGCTGCGCGGGCTGTTCGAATTCAAGCTCGATCCGAGCAAGGCGATTCCCGTCGACGAGGTCGAGCCGGCGAGCGAGATCGTCAAGCGCTTCGCGACTGGTGCAATGTCGCTCGGCTCGATCAGCACCGAAGCGCACAGCACGCTCGCGGTGGCGATGAACCGCATCGGCGGTAAGAGCAATACCGGCGAAGGCGGCGAAGACCCGGCGCGCTATCGCAATGAGCTGAAGGGCATCCCGATCAAGGACGGCACCAAGGTCAGCGAAGTCGTCGGCGACAAAGTCGTCGTTGCCGACTACGAATTGAAGGACGGCGACTCGCTGCGCTCGAAGATCAAGCAGGTCGCGTCGGGCCGCTTCGGCGTCACGACCGAGTACCTCGTCTCGGCCGACCAGTTGCAGATCAAGATGGCGCAAGGCGCGAAGCCCGGCGAAGGCGGCCAGCTGCCGGGCGGAAAGGTCAGCGACTACATCGGCTTCCTGCGCTACTCGGTGCCGGGAGTGGGCTTGATTTCACCGCCGCCGCACCACGACATCTATTCGATCGAAGACCTCGCGCAACTGATCCACGACCTGAAGAACGCCAACGACAGAGCGAGCGTCAGCGTGAAGCTGGTCAGCGAAGTCGGCGTCGGCACGATCGCCGCCGGCGTCGCCAAAGCCAAGGCCGATCATGTCGTCATCGCCGGCCACGACGGCGGCACTGGCGCGTCGCCATGGAGCTCGATCAAGCATGCCGGCACGCCGTGGGAACTGGGCCTCGCCGAGACGCAGCAGACCCTGGTCCTGAACCGCTTGCGCGGGCGCATCCGCGTGCAGGCCGACGGCCAGATGAAGACCGGGCGCGACGTCGTCATCGGCGCCTTGCTCGGCGCCGACGAGTTCGGCTTCGCGACCGCGCCGCTCGTCGTCGAGGGCTGCATCATGATGCGCAAGTGCCACCTCAACACCTGTCCGGTGGGCGTGGCCACGCAAGACCCGGTGCTGCGTGCGAAATTCCAGGGCCGGCCCGAGCATGTGGTGAACTTCTTCTTCTTCGTCGCCGAAGAAGCGCGCCAGATCATGGCGCAGTTGGGTATCCGCACCTTCAATGAACTGATCGGACGCGCCGACCTGCTCGACACGAAGAAGGGCATCGAACATTGGAAGGCGCGAGGCCTCGACTTCAGCCGCATCTTCCATCTGCCGACCGCGCCGGCCGAAGTGCCGCGCCGTCAGGTCGAGGAACAAGACCATGGCCTGGCCAAAGCGCTCGACTTGAAGCTCATCGAGAAGTGCAAGCCTGCGCTCGAAAAGGGCGAGAAGGTGCAGTTCATGGAAGAGGTGCGCAACGGCAACCGCACCGTCGGCGCGATGCTGTCGGGCGAGCTGATTCGCCGCCGGCCCGAAGGTCTGCCTGACCACACCATCTTCATCCAGATGGAGGGCACGGGCGGGCAGAGCTTCGGCGCGTTCCTCGCCAAAGGCATCACGCTGTACCTGATCGGCGATGCCAACGACTACACCGGCAAGGGCTTGTCGGGCGGGCGCATCGCGATCCGGCCGAGCATCGATTTCCGCGGCGACGCGACCAAGAACATCGTCGTCGGCAACACGGTGCTGTATGGCGCGACGAGCGGCGAAGCCTTCCTGCGCGGCGTCGCCGGCGAGCGCTTCGCGGTGCGCCTGTCGGGAGCCACCGCGGTCGTCGAAGGCACTGGCGACCACGGCTGCGAATACATGACCGGCGGCACCGTGGTCGTTCTCGGCAAGACCGGTCGCAACTCCGCGGCCGGCATGAGCGGCGGCATCGCCTACGTCTACGACGAAGACGGCCAGTTCGGCAAGCGCTGCAACACGTCGATGGTGACGCTCGAGAAAGTGCTGCCGCGCGCCGAGCAGGAAGCGGGCGTCGACCGCGCGATTTGGCACAAGGACATGAGCGACGATGTGCTGCTGAAGAAGCTCATCGAAGACCAGCACAAGTGGACCGGCAGCCTGCGCGCGCGCGACATCCTCGACCACTGGGCCGAGGCGCGCGCGAAGTTCGTCAAGGTGTTCCCGAACGAATACCGGCGTGCGCTGGGCGAGTTGCACGCGGCGAAGGAAGCCGGCGACACGATCGCGAAGGCCAAGGCCGCCGACAAGAAGTCGAAGACCGTCCCCGCCAAATAATCTGAAAGAGCCTGCAAAGAAATCATCATGGGAAAAGTCACCGGCTTCATGGAATACGAGCGCGTCGAAGAGGGCTACGCGCCCGTGCAACTGCGCGTGAAGAACTACGGCGAGTTCGTCAATGGCCTGAAGGAAGACGAAGCGAAGATCCAGGGCGCACGTTGCATGGACTGCGGCATTCCGTTCTGCAACAACGGCTGCCCGGTCAACAACATCATTCCCGACTTCAACGACCTCGTTTATCGCGGCGACTGGAAGAACGCGATCGAGGTGCTGCACTCGACCAACAACTTCCCCGAATGGACCGGCCGCATCTGCCCCGCGCCTTGCGAAGCGGCGTGTACCTTGAACGTCAATGACGATCCGGTCGGCATCAAGAGCATCGAGCGCGCGATCATCGACCATGCGTGGGATCAAGGCTGGGTGCTGCCGCAGCCGCCCAAGCGCAAGACCGGCAAGACGGTGGCCGTCGTCGGCTCGGGCCCCGCAGGCCTCGCCGCCGCGCAGCAGCTCGCGCGCGCCGGCCACAGCGTGACGGTGTTCGAGAAGAACGACCGCATCGGTGGCCTGCTGCGCTACGGCATTCCCGACTTCATGATGGAGAAGCTGCAAATCGATCGACGCGTCGACCAGATGACGGCCGAGGGCGTGGCGTTTCGCACCGGCGTGCTCGTCGGCCATCTGCCCGAAGGCAGCAAGGTCACGAACTGGGCCAAGGAAATCATCAGCGCCGATCAGTTGAAGGCGCAGTTCGACGCGGTCGTGCTGACCGGCGGCGCCGAGCAGCCGCGAGACCTGCCGGTGCCGGGGCGTGATCTCGACGGCATACATTTCGCGATGGAGTTTCTGCCGCAGCAGAACAAGGTCAACGCCGGCGACAAGGTCAAGGCCCAGTTGCGTGCCGAGGGCAAGCACGTGATCGTCATCGGCGGCGGCGACACTGGCAGCGACTGCGTCGGCACCAGCAACCGCCACGGTGCGGCGAGCGTCACGCAGTTCGAATTGCTGCCGATGCCGCCCGAGCAGGAGAACAAGCCGCTGGTGTGGCCGTACTGGCCGATCAAGCTGCGCACGTCGTCGAGCCACGAAGAAGGCTGCGAACGCGAGTTCGCGATCGCGACCAAGGAGTTCATTGCTGGCGAAGGCAAGGACAAGGGCCGCATCAAGGCGCTGAAGGCGGTGCGAGTCGAGTGGCAAGGCAACAAGATGGTCGAGGTACCCGGCACCGAGCAGATCTTGCCGGCCGATCTGGTGCTGCTCGCGATGGGTTTCGTCAGCCCGGTGGCGAGCGTGCTCGATGCCTTCGGCGTCGAGAAGGACGCACGCGGCAACGCGCGCGCGAGCACCGACTTCAGCGGCGGCTACGCGACCAGTGCCGACAAGGTGTTCGCCGCCGGCGACATGCGGCGCGGCCAGTCGCTGGTGGTGTGGGCGATCCGCGAAGGCCGCCAAGCGGCTCGCGCGGTCGATGAATTCCTGATGGGGGCGAGCGACCTGCCGCGGTGATACACCGCGCCACAAACGCGCGTCGGCGCTCAAGCGCATCCGCTGCACGCGCATGCGAGAATGTTTTGAGCATCGCGCGAAGCTCGTGTCATCCGCAGGCCGCGCGCTCCTGAACAACAACCCGAGCCGCTCGCGAGCCGGCCACGATGGCTTGAAACCCGACCACCTCATCGAGATCGATCACGTCACGTTCGGCTACGACGCGAGCCGGAACATCCTCAACGACGTGAGCCTGAGTTTCGAGCGCGGCAAGGTGACGTCGATTCTCGGCGCGTCGGGCTGCGGCAAGACGACGCTGCTGCGCCTGATCGGCGGCAGCATCGCGGCCACCGGCGGCGAGGTTCGATTCGACGGCGAAGCAGTCGACGCGCACGACAGCGAGCGCCTGTTTCGCCTGCGTCGGCGACTGGGCATGCTGTTCCAATTCGGCGCGCTGTTCACCGACCTGTCGGAGTTCGAGAACGTCGCGTTTCCGCTGCGCGAGCACACCGATCTGCCCGAGGCGCTGATCCGCGACATCGTGCTGATGAAGCTCAACGCGGTCGGCCTGCGCGGCGCGGCGCCGCTGCGAATTTCCGAAGTGTCTGGCGGCATGGCGCGGCGCATCGCGCTCGCGCGTGCGATCGCGCTCGACCCCGAGCTCATCATGTACGACGAGCCCTTCGCCGGCCTCGACCTGATCTCG
>VBCQ01000247.1 GCA_005882155.1 Betaproteobacteria bacterium | reverse complement strand
CCTTCAGCCCTGAACCGGTCGCCGACCGCACGCGCGTCGGCGCGACCCTGCGCGCTCAGGTTGCGCTGCGTCGAGCAATCGTCGAGCCGCCAGCCCGGCGGGTCGCCGGCGCCGGGCGCGTCGGCGTGGCGCATCAACGCGACGACCGCGCGACCGCTGCGCAGCGCGGCCCACGCCGCCGCCTCGTCGGCCCACGCGGGCGACATCAGCGCAGCCAGCAGAATCAGAACGAGGATTCGGCGCACGCTGCCGATTGTCCTCGCGCATGTCGTGCCCGCTCAAGTGCTGCTGCCCACCTTCAGCGCCTTGATCACGTCGACGATCAGCCGATTGACCGATTCGATGTCGCCGCGCTGCGTCCACGAGTTGCCGAAGCGCGCGATGACGAGTTGCTCCGACGGGATGATGACGACGTACTGGCCGTTGCTGCCGCGGGCCATGAACGCATCGGCCGGCATGCCGGCGCGGATTCGATAGCGCGCGCCGGCGCCGTCGCCGCGGTTGGTCCAGAAGCCGGCGCCGTAGCCATAGTCGTCTGCTCCCGGGGTGTGACGGGCCGAGTAGTCGACCCAGCCGGGCGGCAAGATACGCTGCCCGCCGACCACGCCGTCGTTCAGGTACAGCAAGCCGAAGCGCGCCCAGTCGCGCGCCGGCGCCCACATGTGGCTCGCGCCGATCGGCGTGCCGGCGGCGTCGAACTCGAGCGTGACGTGACGCATGCCGAGCTTGTCGAACAGCTCGCGGTGCGCGTAGGCGAGCGTCGCCGCCGGCGTGCCGCCGCTGTGGTCGCGAATGATGCGCGACAGCAGCTGCGTGTTCGCGTTGGTGTAGTTCCACACCATGCCCGGCGCGTGGGCGAGCGGCGCGCGCTGCGCGACCGCCGCGGTATCCGGCTCGGTGAAGACCATCTGCGCCGTCGGATCGAACGCGGTGAACGCGCTCGAGGTCAGCGACTGGCCCATGTCGAGACCGCTCGTCATCCGCAGCAGCTGGTCGATCGTGATCGCGTGGCGCGGATCGTTCGGGTCGGACCACGCGGCGATCGGCGCCGGGCCGCTCACATCCAAATGACCGTCGCGCACCAAGATGCCGATCAGCGCATTGACGACCGACTTCGTCGCCGACCAGCCGGTCAACGGCGTGTCGATGCCGATGCCCGGCGCATAGCGCTCGGCGACGATGCGGTCCCGGTGGACGACGACGATCGCCTGCGTCCAGCGGTGCGGCGCCTGAAGCGGCTCTTCGAACGCGCGGTCCAGCGCGCGCTTCAAGTCGGGGTCGGTCGGCTCGACGATGCCGGCGTCGGCAATGGGCGGCAGCAGCGCAGGCGCCGGGGTGTTATCGGTGACAGCGGGCCGGGCTTCGATCGCCGCCGCATCGTTGACGATCGTGCAGCCCCAGGGTGCCCGGTAGACCGCGCGGCTGTCGGCCACGCCGGCAAAGCTCGCACGCACCTCTGCGCTGCCGCGGTCCACCGTGTGACGCATGAAGAGCGCGACGCTACCGGTCAGCGGCTCGATCATTTCGCGATAGGCCGATTCGGGGCTCCGCCCCGACACGAAAACCGCCGAGCACAGCTGGTGGCTCAGGTAACCGGTCGCGACGCCGGCGGCGCGGCTCGGCGCGAGGTGACCGCAGCCGGTGATGAAAGGAAAAAGGCCGAGCAGTGCCGCAGCGGCAAGCAAAGGGTGTCTCATCGAATCTCCCATAGGGTTGCGAAACGTCGAGCCGGCACTGTGCGCGGCGTATCGCCCGCGGTCTTGCCGAGTTCGAAATTCGGCTAGGCGAAAGCCAAACCGTTCGCCCGGGGCCTGTCGAAGGGCTTCGACAGGCTCAGCCCGAGCGGTTGGGAGGGTCAACGGCTGGGCCGCTGCTATGCGGTTTCGATTTCGGCGACCGCTCCGCCCGACTTGACCGCAGGCTGCGGCATCGGTTGACGCCGAAATTCAGTCGGCGTGACACGCGTGCTCGCCTTGAACGCGCGGTTGAACGGGCCGATCGACTGGAATCCGACGTCCATTGCGATCGCGAGCACCGGCACGTCGGCCTGCGTCGGGTCGCGCAGCGCGCGCTTCGCATCGGCGATGCGGTAGGCGTTGATGAAGGCGCTGAAATGACGATGACCGAGGCCCTGGTTGATGAGCCGCCGCAGCCGGTGCTCGGGCAGGCCCATTCGCAACGCCAACGACGCGATCGTCAGGCTCGGCTCGCGGTAGACGCGCTGCACCGTCATCAAGGTTTCGAGGGTCGCGACTTGCCGGGCATTCGGTACCTCCGGCGATGGCGTCGCAGCGACCGGCTTGGACTCGCGCGCCGGCGGCATGAACAGCTCGCCGGCGCGCACCTGCAGCATCCGCCATGCGATGAACAGCGTCAGCGCGGCGATGCCGGTGGCGTTGGCCGGACTCTCGACGACGGCGCGCATCTCGACGCCTGACAGCAGCGCCGGAGGTCGCCGCGACGACCACCGTTCGAAATCGGCGTCGCCGCTCGACCAGGTCTTCGCGCCATGTCGCGATCGAATGTGCGATGGCAAGGATGGCCCACACGACCGGCATCACGCCCAGAAAAACGCCCACGACGTCAGCGGTCGGCGAGTGCTGCGGCACGAAGACGGCGCATTGCAGCGCGCCGACGCCGGCAAGCAGTCCCCACACGCCGGCGTGCCATGCGGAGGGCTCGAAGGCGTCGTCGAACAGCGCGCGCGTGAACAGCCAGAAGACGAACATGCTGCCCGACGCCAGCGCAGAAATCACCGCATGCCATGCCGTCGGCGCCGCGGAGAAGCCGGGCGCCGACGCGAGCGTCGACGCCGCAACACCGAGCGCGAACATAGCGCCCAGGCGCGCAGCGAGCGTTCGCGGATGGTCGCGCCACAGCGCGGCGGCGATCAGCACGAGCACGAGCAGCGTGCCGCCGCGCAGCAGCAGGTTGAGGGTCAGCGCAAGAGTCGGTTGCAAGCGTGGCGGGTCGACGAACGGGTCACAAAAATTGTAGCGGCCACGCCCCGCGCCTCAAACCTCGACGATCGTCTTGAACCCGCCCCAGAACATTCGCATGCCGTCGAACGGCAGGGCCTTCGGGTCCATCATGTCTTTCATTCGCGGGTCTTCCATCACCTTCGCGTTGATGCGGTCGCGGTCCTCGCGCGAGTTGTAGACGATGAACGAGAACACGACGATCTCGTCGTCTTTCAATTGAACCGCTTGCGGGAACGACGTGACCTTGCCGGGCTTCACGTCGTCTGCAGCGCATTCACACACTTGCAGCGCGCCGTGTTCCTTCCACAGCTTGGCAGCGCGCTCGGCCATTTGCCGGTACGCGTCGAGCTTGGCGGTGGGCACCGGGACAACATATCCATCCACATAGTGAGCCATTTGATGAATCTCCTGGTAAGCCGTGAATTAACAATTTCCCGCGGCGAACATCGCTTTCGCGCGCCGCTGGATCTCTTCGGGCGACGGCTCTTCGATGTGCGTCGCAATCATCCAGCGATGGCCGAACGGGTCGGTGATGCCGCCCATACGGTCGCCCCAGAACTGGTCCTGCACCGGCATCATCACCTTGGCGCCGGCCTTCAGCGCGCGCTCGAACACCGCATCGGCGTCGCTGACGTAGACGGTGGCGCACGAACCCGAGCCGCCGATCGTCAGCGGGCTGAGCGAGCCGTGCTGCGGCCGCTCTTCGGTGAGCATGAAGCGCGCCGGGCCGACCTGCAATTCGGAATGCATCACGGCGCCGCTCGGGTCGTCGAGGCGGAACAAGAGCTCGGCGCCGAACACCCGCTGGTAGAACGCGATCGCATCGGCCGCGCCCTTGACGACGAGGTACGGCGTGGCGCCGTGCGACGGCGGAACGCGAGCGATCGTCTTGGCCGATGCCGCGGCCGTCTGGCTCTGAATTTGCGCGACCAGCCGCTTCTCTTGCTCGCGCAGCTCGGGCGTGAACTCGGCGCCGAAGTCCTCGGCTTCGAAGACCTGCCGAATCTCGATCACCGAGTCGCCATCGGTCGGCTTGGGGCAGCGCTTGACCCATTCGATCGCTTCTTCTTTCGACTTCACTTGCCACAGCCAGAAGCCCGCGATGAGCTCCTTCGTTTCGGCGAACGGGCCGTCGACGACCTTGCGCTTGTCGCCCGAGAACTGCACGCGCGCGCCTTTCGAGCTCGGGTGCAGCCCTTCGCCCGCCAGCATCACGCCGGCCTTCACCAGCTCCTCGTTGAACTTGCCCATCTCGGCGAGCAGCCGCTCCTTGATCAGAATCATGAATCGCATGTCGGACCTCCTTCAATGGTTGCGAAGCTTGTGCTCCATCCTCACGACGATCAAGCGGCGACGGATTCGACAAGCGACAGCCATGTTTTTGTAACTCTCCTGGCATGTCCTTTGCCACTGCAAGGCGATGACTCGCACACCTTTTGTCCTCGCCCTGGTTGTGAGCACGCTGCTCGGCGCGTGCGCCATGCCGGGGCCGCAAAGCTTCGCCAAGGGAAGCCCCGCCGCATTGGTGATGCAAGCGATGGGCACGCCGACCGGCGAGCATCGCTCGGCGGCCGGCGGTCGCAGGCTCGAGTACGCGACCGGCTCGTTCACGCGGCGCACGTACATGTTCGACTTCGACGCGTCGGACCGGCTCGTGAATGCCGAGCAGGTGCTGACCGAGTCGAACTTCAATGCGATCCGCGCCGGCATGACGCCCGATGACGTGCTGTCGCGCATCGGCAGGCCAGCCACCACTTGGCCGATCGCGTACCAACGCCAGATCGTCTGGTCGTACCGCTACGAGTCGCCGTTCTGCCAGTGGTTCATGGTCGGCATGGGCCAAGAGGGCAAGGTCGTCGATACGGCGTACGGGCCCGATCCGCTGTGCGAGCCCGACGACTTCTTCACCCGGCTGCGAAGTCGCCGGTGACGCTAAACCGTCGAGCGTCAAGCCTTGCCGGCGATTCGCGCTGCCTGGACCGAGCCCAGATGCATGCCGGCATCGAGCAACAGCAGCTCGCCGGTGACCGTTCGCGCGCCGTCGACGAGCCACACCACCGCCTCGGCCACGTCCTCGGGCGTGCACTCGCGCGCGAGCGGCGCGGCGCTCTCGTATCCGGCCTTCACTCTTTCATAGCCGTCCTGGCCGATGCCATCGACGAACCAGCGTGTCGCGATCAAGCCAGGGCACACGGCGTTGACGCGGACTTGCGGCGCGGGCGCACGCGCGAAGTACAGCGTCATCGAATTCACCGCCCCCTTCGACGCGATGTACGCCACCGACGAGCCGATGCCCAGCGCGCCGGCAATCGACGACACGTTGACGATCGATCCATTCACCGCTTTCAGATGCGGCGTGCAGGCCCGGATCATCTGGAACGTGCCCAGCGAATTGACGCCGACGATGCGCTGAAACGACTGCGCATCGACGGCGTCCCAATTGCCCGGACCGGCAAACGACGTGATGCCGGCGTTGTTCACGAGGGCGTCGACGCGGCCCCAGCGCTCGACGACGGCGTGCACGATGGCCTTGCAATCGGCGTCGTCGGCGACATCGCCGCGCATCAGCAGCGCATCGACGCCCGCCGCTTCGCAAGCCGCCATCGACGCCTTCGCGTCCGACTCGCTCTTGGTGTAGTTGATCAGGACGTTGTAGCCGCGGCCGGCGAGCGCGAGTGCGGTTGCCGCGCCGACACCGGTTGCCGAGCCGGTCACGATCGCGACTTTGCGTTCAGTCATCGGGGGTCTCCTCGAAGCCTTCCCATATCGAGAGTCACCTCGAGATGCTTGGCGAGTTGCTCGGGCATCTTGCCCTCGCTTCACTTGCGCGGCAGCGGCTGCAGCATGCTGACGCGGTTGCCCTCGGTGTCGGTGAACGACACGTAAGCCCCGACGCCCGGAATGTTCATCGGTTCGCCGAGCACCGTGCCACCGGCTT
>VBCQ01000246.1 GCA_005882155.1 Betaproteobacteria bacterium | reverse complement strand
CGAAGATCATCACCGAGGTGCGCGAGCGCCGGCTGCACATCCGCTTCGGACCGGGCCCGGTGCAGACGCAGCAGCCGATCCGTTTTCGCCTTGAGCTGAAGACCCTCGCCGCACTCGAAGCGAATGGCTCGGGCAGCGTGCGAATCGCCGCCTTGTCGACGACTGCGCTGTCGCTGCGACTCGATGGCAGCACCGAGACGCGTCTCGCCCAGCTGACTGCCCGCACGCTCGACGCGCGGCTCGACGGCGCGAGCGAGCTCACCGTCGACGCCGGCCGAGTCGACAGCCAGCGCATCGTCATCAGCGGCTCCGGCCGCTACGCCGCGCAGCGCCTCGCCAGCCGCGTGGCCGATGTCGCGATCGACGGCAGCGGCGAGTCGCGCGTCGCGGTGGCCGAGCGCTTGAGCGCGCGCATCACCGGCAGCGGCGAACTGCTGTTCAGCGGCCATCCGCAAGTAGTCCAGAGCGTCACCGGCTCGGGCGAGATTCGCCGGCTCGGTTCCTGAGCGCAGAAAACTTGAACCGCTTGGGGCGTCGCTGCAACCCAGTGCCGACCCCCCTAAAACAGGAGAACCCTCATGGCCCGTCGACTTCTTCTTGGCACCTTGCTGCTCGCACTTGCCGGTTCCGCGCTGGCTCAGGAAGTGCGCCTGTACCGCGCCGGTGACGCCGTCGATCCGAGCGAAGTGGCAGCGATCCTGGCCCAGCCGAGCAGCGCAGCGCCGGCGATGAAGATGCGTTCGATCCGGCTGCTCGACGATGCGCCGTCGGCGCAAGCCGCGCCCGCCGTGGCGGCCGTGGCAGCCGTGCAAGGCGCCGCTGTGCAGCAAGTGGCCGCTGCCGCGGTGGCGAGCGACACGGCCGAGCGACCCGTGCAGCGCCCCCGCGTGTCGGCGCTGTCGCTGCCGGTGCAGTTCGCGTTCGATTCGGCCGACATCCTGCCGTCGGCGCGGCATCAGCTCGACGCGCTCGCCGAAGGCATTCGCATGCTGCCGGCGATCCAGGCGGTGGTCATCGAAGGCCACACCGACGCGGTCGGCTCCGAGCTCTACAACGAGCAGCTGTCGCAGCGCCGTGCGTATGCCGTCAAGCGCTATCTCGTCGCGTCGCACGGCATCGACCCGGCACGCTTGCGCGCCGTCGGCATGGGCGAATACGCGCCGCTGCCGGGGCGCGACCCGTACGCCGCCGAGAACCGCCGCGTGCAGTTCCGCGGCGAGTGACCCCCTCGAATCAACCCCCGCATACCGGGAAACTGCTGTGCCACTCGCTCGGAGGCGAACTACCATGACCTCACTCCACTCACGTCACGCCTTCGAAGCGCGTTCCCCATGGACAACGACGAGGTGTTGCGCCTGCTCGGCCGCATCGAGCGCGCCGACGAAGCTGCATTCCGCGAGCTGTACCGCGCGTTCTCGCGCCGGCTCTACGCCTACGTGCTGAGGCAACTCGGCGATCCCGCACAGGCAGAAGAAATCGTGGCCGATACCCTCTACGAAGTTTGGCGCCAGCCGGCCAAGTTCCGCGGCGATTCGCAGTTCAGCACCTGGCTGATCGGCATCGCGCGCAACAAGGTGCTGATGGCATTCCGCTCGCGCAAGCCCGACGCGGTGCACGACGACCTCGCCGATGTCGCCGAGCTCGTCGCCAACGAAGACCCGAGCGCGTTCGACATCCTCGCCCAGCAACAGCGCCACGAAGGCGTGCGCCACTGCATGGACAAGCTCTCCGACGAGCACCGCGAATGCGTTCACCTGGTGTTCTACGAAGGCATGTCGCTCGGCGAAGTGGCGACGATTCAGGCCTGTCCCGAAGGCACCGTCAAGACGCGCTTGTTCCATGCGCGGCAGAAGCTGAAGAACTGTCTGCAGCTGCTGCTGCAGCGCGAAGGTGGCGGCCGCCTTGCAGGAGCGGCATCATAAAAGCGCGCTTCGACGAACTGCTGCCGTTCTACGTCAACGGCAGCCTCTCGGACGACGACCGTGCCTGGGTCGACGGTTATCTGCGCGAGCATCCGGCGGCGGCGGCCGAGCTGAACTGGTACCAGTCGCTGCAAACGCAATTGCGTGAAGACGTGCCGGCCGTGTCGAGCGAAGTCGGCCTCGAGCGCGCGCTGAAACGCATCCGCACCGAAGGGCCCGCGCCGCAACGCTCGCGCCGCGCGGCGGGGCCGTCGCTCGTCGATCGCATCAGCGACTGGCTCGCGGCTGTGCTGCCGCAGCCGGTGCTGCGGCCGGCGTTTGCCGGCGCGGTCGCGGTGGTCGCGCTGCAGGCGGTGGTGATCGTTCATCTGATGGGCCAGCGCGACGACGACGTGAGCGAGATTCGCGCGCTGCAGGCGAGCGTGGTCGACAAGGGCCCGTACCTCAAGGTCAACTTCAAGGCCGACGCCCGCGAAGCCGACATCCGCATGCTGCTGGTCGAGGGCAACGGCAGTCTCGCCGCCGGCCCGGGCCAGCTCGGCGATTACTACGTTCGCGTTCCGACCGGCCAGGTCATGGCGTTTGCCGACAAGCTGAAGGCGAGCGGTATTGTCGACGGCGTCGCCGTGGTCGACGGGCTGCCGGCGCGGCCGTGAGGAGCGCATCGATGCAGCGAGTTCGACGTTGCCTTTGCGCGGCGGCTTTGCTCGCGTGGATCGGCGCCGCCTGCGCCGCTGCGCCGGCGGCGGCCGATGAGCCGCGCGCGGCGCTCGTCATCGGCAACAGCAGCTACCGCGTCGGCGCGCTGAAGAACCCGGTCAACGATGCGCAAGCCGTCGCAGCGTCGCTGCGCGCGCTCGGCTTCGACGTCACTTTGCGCGAGAACACGACGCTGCGCGACATGATCGAAGCGTTTCGCCAGTTCTCGCTCAGCGCTCGCACAGCGCGCGTTCGCGTCGTCTTCTACGCCGGCCACGGCGTGCAGGTCAAAGGGCGCAACTATCTGCTGCCGGTCGACACCGAGATTCGCGCCGAAGACGAGGTGGCGGCGAAGAGCGGCGACTTGAACGAGCTGCTCGACCGGCTCGGCGCGATGCAGCACGGCATCAACATCGTGATCCTCGACGCCTGCCGCAACAACCCGTTCTCCGGCGCCGAAATCCTCGGACCCGACGGCCGGCGGCTGAAGTTCCGCGGCGCGACGCCGGCGGGCCTGGCGCCCGTCGATGCGCCGCTCGGCTCGATGGTCGCGTTCTCGACGGCGCCCGGCGGCGTCGCGCTCGACAACCCGAACGAGAAGAACAGTCTGTACACCAAGCATCTGCTCGCGACGATGCAGTCGCCCGGGCTGCCGGTCGAGCTCGTCTTCAAGCAGGTGCGCTTGGGTGTCGCACGCGAAACCGGACGCGTCCAAGTGCCGTGGGAAAGCTCGAGCCTGACCGGCGACTTCTGCTTCCGGCAAGGGCCTCAAGGCGGCTGCAGCGCCGGCCGGTAAGACGTGGTCACGATCGTTTGAACCGCTTCGAAGCGCGGTGCAACTCAAGGGCATATCAACCCGTTGCCCGAGGAGCCCACCATGAACGCTTCGACGATCACCGCTCAGGAAACCGCCCACTACGAACTGCGCTTCCGCTCGCTGTTCGACGAAGGCCGCGCTTACGCTTTCCCGTGCGACGAGGCCGGTCATGTCGACATCGATTCTCTGAGCGCGCGGGCCCGGCTCAACTACTTCTACGCGCGCACGGTGATCGGCCGCGAGTTCTCGATGCCGGCCGTGCAGCGCACACTGCATTGAGTTCAACGGCGTACGATTCGATTTCGCGAATCGTGCGCGGCGAACGGTGGCCATCGATGATTCCGCTCCGCTATCTGTTGCCCTGGATCGCGTTGGCGATTGCGGCCTGCGTCGCGCCGCAACCTCCGCGCGAAAGTGCCGCGCCGGCCGCGTCGGTCGAAACAGTGCGGATGCGCAGTCTTCGCAGCGATACGCCATGCCCGCCGGAGTTTTCCGGCACCTGCTACCCGGTCTGGTTCGGCACCAACCGCAAGCCGCGTGACGCTGCCGACCTCACGAAGGGCTTTGGCGGCGACTTCGACGATCAGATCTATTTCGGCAAGCGCATCGTTCGCATCCCGTCGACCCATCGCCCCGGCGAGCTCGGCTCACCGCTGTGGCGGCGCTTGCTGACGCAGACCGACGATCGCATCAGCGTCGACCCGGCGACGGTGCTGTCGGCGAGTGCCTTTGCCCGCGACGTTCGTCATTTCATCGCCGGGCTCGACCCATCGGATCGCAACGTGCTCGTCTATATCCATGGCTTCAACACGAGCTTCGACGAAGCGACCGCGCGCGCGGCGCAGCTCGGCTTCGACCTCAAGGTGCCGGGCATCACGGTGCTGTACAGCTGGCCGTCGCGCGGTGACGTGAGTGCCTATCTGAGCGACTTGTCGGCGATCGAAGCGAGCGAAGAGCACATCGCCGAGTTCCTGGTGCGGGTGACCGCGCTCGCCGATCGCGGCAAGGTCCACATCATTGCCCACAGCATGGGCAACCGCGGGCTGCTGCGCGCGATGCACCGCGCGACGACCCAGGCGGCGCTGCGCACCGGCACCCGCTTCGGTCAGATCTTCTTGTCGGCGCCCGATGTCGACGCGAAGCTGTTTCGACAATTGGCGAGTGTCTACCCGCAGGTCTCCGATCGCACGACGCTGTATGTCGCCGATCAGGACAAGGCGATCGCCGCGCTCGAGTGGATGACCGAGGACGGTCGCGCGGGCGGCGCACCGCCGGTGCTGGTGTTGCCCGGCATCGACACCGTGCGCGTGCATGGCTCGAGCCTGTTCCGGCTCGGCCACAGCTATTTCGCCGAAGAGCCCGAGGTGCTGCGCGACATTCGCGCTCAACTGCATTGGAAAGAGGCGCCCGAGCGGCGCCGTGCACGCTACGGCTCGCCGGTGCCCGACGATGCGCCGGGCGCAAAGGGTGCGTGGGTGATCGGGAAGTGAGGCCGCAGCGGGCCGCGCGTCACGTCGTCGTGGCGAAGAAGCCGGGTCGCAGCGAGACGCTTTGCGACCAGACGTCGTGCTGCTGAATCCGCCCCAGTGCGAGGACGAGCTGGCCCTTGGAGGCAAGAACCGGGACGACGACCGTCTGCTGCGTGAACACGTGCATGCTGCGCAGCTTGTCGACGCGCGCCGGCTTGTCGACCGCGACGATCAGCCGCTCGCGGTCGATCATCAGCGGCAGGCTGCGAGCCAGCAGGATGACGCGCGTCGGCAGCTTTTCGACTGCCGCGGCATCGATCGGGAAGCGCGCCAGATCGACGAGCGGGTAGCCCATCTTGTACGCGAGTGCGGTGTTCAGATCGGAGCGCGTGATGGTTCCGTTGCGCACCAGCGCTTCGCCCAGCGGCAGATCCGCCGGCGGGCGCGCGAGAAAGCGATCGAGCTGGTCTTGCGTGAGCAGCCCCAGGTTGAGCAGCGCCTGGCCGATCGGCAACACCGGCGCACGCGGCTGGCGTTCGATGGCGGCGAGCAAGTCTTCGGGCGTACCGACCCACAGCTTGGACGCGGCCTCTTCGGCCGAAGGACCGAACTCGCAGGCGATGTATGCCGAGCGCGGGACGAAGATGCGCTGCACCGAGCGCTCTTCCTCGACCGGCAGGAAGAGGAACAGGCCTTCGCTGGTTTCGACGTGACCGGCAGTGTGGCCGGTCATCGGCTCGCCGGTGTCGCTCAGGTGCAGCCGATATTCGCGCTCCTGCGCTGCGGCAGGAACCCGTTCTTCCGCGCCGCCCGGCTGCATTGCCGGCCGCAGCGGCGTCGTCAACGTGAGCCTGCGAAAGCGCGAGAACGCGAGCGTCACCGGGGCGCCCAGCGAACTGGTGCGAAAGCGCAGCGTCTGCGCCGGCCCGTCGATGCTCAGCAGGTCGCCTTCGATCGTCGTCCCCTGGCGCGTCTCGATGCGACACGGCTGCGCCGCGCTGTCGTCGGGCAGCGAGACCTTGCGCCATCCGAAGGGCGGCGCAGGCCAACGCCATTGTTCCGGCGCCTCGTCGAAGAGTATGGGAAACGGAGTTGAATCCATGGCAATTGGAGCAAGCGCCAACATTGTGAAGTGCGATGGCGCATCCGCGACACGGTACGGCAGCCGCCGCGCCAGCGGCGTGTGAATAAAGACCGAAATCGCGCCGCAGTTTTGCGCCCAATGCAGGCGCCGGCGGCGCCGCTCAGCGGCCCGAGAACAGGTAGGCGCGGGCGAGTTTCGAGCGGCCGGCGACGCGTTCGCTCAACTGCTTCGCGCGCTCGAGCTGGCCCGGATGGCGCTCGGCGAGCGCGCGGTCCTTGGCGAGCGACTGCAGCTCGCTGACGGCGCGGCTCCATGCGCCGCGCTCCATCGTCTGCGGCAGAAAGCGCGCACAGGTGTCCATGCTGCGGCCGGGACCCTTGAGCGCCCATTCGCAATCGCGGCCATCGGCATCAAGGTCTTCGAGTACCGCGATCACGGCGGCCAGGCGCGAGCCCGGTTCGGCTTCTGCTTCGACGCCGCGCGCGATCGACGGCTTCGACGGCGCGATGCTGCGCGGCGGCTCGGCGCGCATCACCTGCTCAGCGTCGACCGGCGCTGCGGCTTGCGTTGCCGGCGGTTGATGGCGGGCGGGCAAGCCGTCGATCTTCAGCGCCTGCTTGGCCACGGGGCAGGCGAACTCGGAGTAGTCGACCCGGCCATCGGCAGCCTTGCACTTGTAGATCGCATGGGCCATCTGCGGCAGCGCGACCATCATTGCGACAACGATCAGTTTGTTCATGATCCCCAGCCGAAAGCGTGTTACCCATCGTTGCACTTCGTGCGAAGCAAGGCAACCCCCTATCGCGGGGAGTTGTCAACGACAGCGGAAGACGGCGGCGTCGACGTGAGGCGGCTGCGGCTCGACGCTCAGGCTGCGGAGAAACGCGACCACGTCGCGGCGTTGCGCGAGCGACAACTCGACGGGGTCACTCGCTTGCATCGACGCATGCGGGGCAATCGCATCGCACAGGTTCGCCACGCTGCCGTCGTGCATGAACGGGCCGGTGGCCGCGACGTCGCGCAAGCTCGGCGTGCGGAATTCACCGCTGCGTGCGATGTCGGCGGCCGCGTCGCGCGTGGCGGCCGCGGTCGTTCGCCGCGCATCGTCGTTGAAGCGCCCGAGCAGGTTGAACCGGCTCGCCAGAAGATGCTGCGCGCCGGCGCGCCGGCCGCTGTCGGGCTCGCCGTCGGGCAGCATCGATGCGATGCGCGAGCGGTGGAACCGCCCATCGCTGAAGTTCGCACCGCCATGGCAGG
This sequence comes from Betaproteobacteria bacterium, assembly GCA_005882155.1. Classification (GTDB taxonomy): domain Bacteria; phylum Pseudomonadota; class Gammaproteobacteria; order Burkholderiales; family Burkholderiaceae_C; genus Albitalea. Next base: position 13,142 of record VBCQ01000246.1, on the reverse strand, counting down.
CCACGCACTGGCCGGCGCCGGCGAAGACGCGCAGGCCGCGCTGCGCATCGATCGGATAGCGCGCCGCCGCGATGCGGTCGCCGCTGGCGATCGCATCGCGGAACGCGTCGAACGGCGTGCGCTCGCTGACGAGCGTCTCCTCATACGCAGCGAGCGCCTTGCCGATGTCGGCGAGCACGGCGTCATCGTCGCCGCTCGGCGCGCTGCCGAACGCGCGCTGGTACAGCGCCGCGAGTTGCGGATCGTCACGCAGCAACGCGGCCGCCTGCGCCGGGCTCATTCGCATCTCGCGCGGGTCGAGCAGCGGGCGAATGCTTTGCGCCCACAGGCTGTCGTTGGCGCCGTCCCAGCCGAATTCGTGCTGCAGCCCGACGTTGAGCAGGCTCATCGTGTTGCGACCGCCTTGCGCGGCACCGAGGCCGAGAGCGCGCGCGTCGGTGAAGCTGCGCCACGGCTCGTGGCAGCTCGCACAGCGCAGTCCGCCGACGCTCGACAGCCGCGCGCTGTGGAACAGCACCTCGCCGAAGGCGATCGCGCTTCGATGGCCCGACACGCGGTTGCTCGCATCGCGCGGCACCGCAGGCGGCCACGGCCCGAGCTCGCCGATGCGCGCCCGCTCGGCCGCGTCGAACGCGAGCGCCGTCGGAGCCGACCCGGGCGACACCGCGGCGCGCAGCGGCGCCAGCAGCAGCGCGCCGAGCACCGCGAGCAGAACCGCCAGCGCGAGGCGAGCGCCAAGCGAGCGCACGGCGGGCCGTCGCGCTACGGCTTCGCGGCGCTGCCGACCTTCGGCGAAGCGTCCATCTTGTGCGTCGTCTTGTAGGTCGTGACGGCCGTTTTCAGCATGCTGTATTCGGTGCATGGCAGCCAGCACAAGCGGTCGAGGATCTGCAGGTGCTCTTCGGCCTTGGCGACATTGCCCGACATCAGATAGGCCTCGCCGAGGTACTCGTGCGCGCCGCGGTGTTTCGGGTCGATCTTCAGCGCCTTGTCGTAATGCATGAATGCGGCGTCGAGCGCGCCGGTCTTGCGATACGAATAGCCGAGCCAGTTTTCGGCATAGGCGTCTTTCGGCGCGCGTGCGACGTACGACTCCAGCAGCTTGATCGCTTGCGCGTATTGATCGGCCTTGATCGCGGCGACCGCAGCGGTGTATTCGGGGTCGACGCCGGACGCCGCATCGGCACTGCCGCCGCCGCCGTCACCGCCCCCACCACCGCCCCCACCACCTCCACCTCCACCGCCGCCGCCACTTCCTCCTCCGCCACCGCCGCTTCCACCGCCTCCTCCGCCGCCACCACCTCCGCCGCCACCGGCAGCGAATGCGAGCGATGCGCTGAGCAACGCGATGAAGAAGGCGCTGATGAGTCGTCGTGCAGTCATGGCTTGAGCTCCTGGTCGAGATCCGATGGCAGGGTGTACGAAGACGCGGCCTGGGCTATTCCCGCACAGGCGCGCCATCCCGATACCCCAATTTCGTGGACGAATGGCGCCCCGTCAATTCCGCCGTGAAGCATTTGGGTTCAAAAGACGCTCGGTCGCCGAGCTATCCTGCGCGGCGTGAGCACTCTCGACGTGTGGCGGATCCGTGTGGCGCAACAGGCGCTTCGGTTCAGCGAGCATTGGCAATGCCTGGCCGCGAGCGAGCGCGAGCAGGCGCTGAGCTATCACCATGCGGCCGACCGCGATCGTTTCGTCGTCGCGCGTGCGACGCTGCGCCAACTTCTCTGCCGCCGACTCGATCTCGATCCGACACAAGTCGCGTTTGTCGTCAACGAATTCGGCAAGCCGCGTCTGGCGCCGCCGCACTCGCTGCACTTCAACACCAGTCATGCCGGCGATTGGGTGCTTCATGCGTTTTCCACGTCTTCTGCAGTGGGCGTCGATGTCGAGCCGATTCCGACCGATGCGCTGCCCATCGAAGACTACGACGACGTGCTCGCGCCGCAGGAGCTGCGCGAGCTGTTGTCGTTGTCCACTGCGCAGCGCGGGCGCGCGTTCACGACGCTGTGGGTCTGCAAAGAGGCCTACGTGAAGGCCTGGGGCCAGGGACTGAACCGATCGCTGCGCGAAATCTGCATCGGGCCGTGCGTCGACGGCAAGGTCGGCGTGTTGCACGATTCGAATCCGGGTGGCGTGGCGTCCGAGTGGCAGCTCGCGATGCTCGATGTCGGACCCGACCATGCAGCCTGTGTCGCCTGCTCAGCGCCGGCGCCGCCGTTGCGAATTTTTGACTTTCAGTGAGGAGGCCTCATGACATCTGGACGACAACTGGTTCGTGCGCTGAGCTGCGCGACCGCATTCGCGCTGCTGGCCGCAAGCGCGAGCCTCGCATGGTCGCAAAGCCTGCCGAAAGCGGCGGTGCGTAACGTCGACGAGACCTTCTTCGGCAGCACGGTCAGCGACCCGTACCGCTACTTCGAGAACACCAAGGACCCGGCGGTCGCCGGGTGGATGAAGGCGCACAGCGACTTCGCGCATGCGACGCTGAAGCGCATCAACGGCCGCGACGCGTTGCTGGCACAACTCGAGACCTACGACTCGGCCGCATCGGCGCGCGTCGTCGGCGCGACCCGGGCGTCCGGTGATCTGTGGTTCTATCAAAAGCGCCGGCCGCAGGACAACCAGCTCAAGCTCTACATGCGGCACGGTCTCGACGGGCGCGAAGTGCTGCTCGTCGACCCCGACGCGATCGAGAAGCGCACCGGCAAGCCGCACGCGATCAACTACTTCACGCCGTCGCCCGATGGCCGCTACGTCGCCTACGGGCTGTCGAAGCAGGGCTCGGAAAGCGCCTCGCTGTATGTGCTCGATGTGCAGACCCTGCGCCTCGTCGGCAAGCCGATCAGCCGCGCCGACTTCGGCTTCGCCGATTGGGCGAGCGACAGCCGCTCGTTCCTCTTCGTTCGCCTGCAGGAGCTGAAGCCCGGCATGGCGCCGATCGAGAAATACCAGCGCAGCGCGGTGCACCGCTTCCACCTGCGCGGTGCGCGGCTCGAGCCCCACGCGGTATTCGGGATGCAGGCGGCGGGCGTGCGAATGACGCCGGCCGAAATCCCGTTCAGTGCGACGACGCACGACGGCCACTGGGTCATCGGCATTGCAGTCAACGGCACCCAGCGCGAGCTGCGTGTCTATGTCGCGCCGCAAGCCGACGCGCTCGCTGGCAAGGCGAAATGGAAGCCGGTGATCGAAACGCAAGACGAGGTCACCGGCCTCGCGTACATGAACGACGCGCTGTACCTGAACACGCACAAGGGTGCACCGCGCTTCCAGATCAAGAAGCTCGACCTGCGCGAGCCCGATGTCGCCGCGGCGCCGGTCGTCGTGGCGCACAGCGAGCGCGTCATCACCGGTCTCGCGGCGGCGAGCGACGCGCTGTATGTCGAAGCGCGCGAAGGCAACGTGAAGCATTTGTTCAAGCTCGGCTACGCGAGCGGCGCGACGCTCGAGCCGGTGAAGCTGCCGGTGGACGGTGCCTTCGCGCTGAGCGACAGCGAGTCCAACGCGAGCGCTGCCGACCCGCGCTTTCCCGGTGTGGTCATCGATCTGCAGAGCTGGACCCAGGCGCGGCAGATCTACAGCGTCGCGGCGAGCGGCGAGGTGCGCAACACCGGCTTGCAGCCGGCTGGACCGTACGACACGCCGACCGACATCGAGACCCATGAGGTGATGGTTAAGAGCTACGACGGCGCGATGGTGCCGATGTCGATCATTCACCGCAAAGGCATTGCGCTCGACGGCAGCAACCCGACACTGCTGTACGGCTACGGCTCGTACGGCATCACCGAGGAGCCGTTCTTCAGCACCTCGCGCCTGGCGTGGATGAACGCCGGCGGCGTCTACGCGGTCGCGAACCCGCGCGGCACCAGTGTGTTCGGCGAAGACTGGTACCGCGGCGGATTTCAGGCGACCAAGCCCAACACCTGGAAGGACTTCATCGCCTGCGCTGAATTCCTGATCGCCCAGGGCTACACGCGGCCCGCCAAGCTCGGCATTCTGGGCGGCAGCGCCGGCGGCATTCTGGTCGGCCGCGCGATGACCGAGCGGCCGGACCTATTCGCCGCCGTCATCTCCGCTGCCGGTGCACTCGACACGCTGCGCGCCGAGTTCACGCCCAACGGCGTACCGAACATTCCCGAGTTCGGCAGCGTGAAGACCGAGGCCGGCTTCAAGGCCTTGCGCGAGATGAGCACCTATGCCCATGTGAAAGACGGCACGCCGTACCCCGCGCTTCTGCTCAGTGGCGGCACCAACGACCCGCGGGTCGAAGTGTGGGAAAGCACGAAGACGGCGGCACGCGTGATGGCCGCGAGCACGAGCGGCAAGCCAGTGTTGCTGCGCCTCGACTACGACGCCGGCCATGGCATCGGCAACACGAAGAAGCAGCAACTCGAAGAGCGCGCCGACTGGTATGCGTTCTTGCTGTGGCAGATGGGCGTGAAGGGCTACGAGCTGAAGCCGGATTGAGTCCGGTTCACTTCTTCACCGGCTTCTTCGCCGCCTGAGCGGCGGCGGCCTTTTGCGCCGAGCCGATGTCGGGCGGGCGTGTGCCGCCGGCAACGAGGCCCGGCGTGGCGATGCACTTGAGGCTGCGCGGCGTCATCGAATACGTGCTCGACCCGGCAGTGGTCTGCTCGAGTGCCGCGGTGAGAATCTGCGTCTTCGCGTTCTCGCACGCGAAACCCGAGTTGAACGACGCGATGAGGTACGGGTTCAGGCCGTAGGCGGTCATGACGAAAGCGAAGAGAGATACCACCAGGCGTTTCCTTTGCGTTGCTGAAGCTCACTGACCCGCGCCGCATTGTCGGCAGCGCGCCGTCGCGCCGTCAATCGGCCGACGGCACCAGAACGATCTTGCCGAAGACCTGCTTGGACTCGATGCGCTCATGCGCAGCGCGAGCCTGCGCCAGCGGCAGCACCGAATCGATAACGGGCTCGAATGTGCCGTCGGCGAACAGGCGCAGCACGGTATCGAAATCGTCGCGCGCGATCGATTGAAACGAGCCCTTGATCGTGCCGCGCTTCATGATCAAGTCCATCACGTTGATCTGCGCGACATCGCCGCTCAGCGTGCCGACGCAGACGATGCGCCCGCCATCGGCGAGCATCGCGATCGAGTGCTGCAGCGTGCTGCGACCGACCAGCTCGAGCACCAGGCTCGCGCCGCGCCCGCCGGTCGCGGCCAGCACCAGCGCCGGCAAATCTTCGGCGCCGCGGTCGATGACGCTGGCGGCGCCGAGCTCGCGCATTCGGCCGGTCTTCGCGGCGTCGCAGATCGCGATCACCTGCGCGCCTTTCCAGCGCGCGATCTGCACCGCGGCCGTGCCGACGCCGCTGGCCGCGGCGTGAACGACGACGCGCTCGTCGTGGCCGAGGACGGCGGTCGTGAGCAGCGCCGTCCACGCGGTCGTGAACGCGAGGCCGATGCTGGCAGCAGTGACGAAGTCGAGCGGCTGCGCAATGCGATGCAGCTCGCTCGCCGGCACGCAGGTGTACTCGGCGTAAGCGCCGTCGCGCTCGCGGCCGAGCGCCTCGAATGTCGCGACAACCTTGTCGCCGACCCGCCAGCCGTCGACTTGCGCGCCGAGCTCGGCGATCTCGCCGGCCACGTCCATGCCGAGGATGTGCGGCAGCGGCTTGCGGATGAAGAACTGGCCGCTGCGATGAAAGAGGTCGGTGTGGTTGACCGTCGCGGCGTGCACCCGCAGCAGCACTTCACCGGCGCGCGGCACGGGCATCGCCACATCCTCGTAGCGCAGCACCTCGGCACCGCCGCGTTCGTGCATGACGATGGCTTTCATCGGGCGAATCTTCGCATCAGCGCATCGGCCGCGTGCGAAAAAATCCGTTACGCTTGGCACGCAGACGGCCTGCGCGGCGACCCCGCCAGCGCCGTCGCACCCTCCGGTCGGCACGAGGCCACCCGCCTTGCGCCGAGCCGATTCGAGTGACCCGACGCGCGACACGATCGTGCATGGAGACACGACGATGACCCCTCGCGAACCGCTGCGTTTGCACGTGCCCGAGCCGACCGGCCGCCCAGGGCGCCACACCGATTTTTCTTATCTGCGTCTGTCCGCCGCCGGCGAAGTGAAGCGCCCGCCGCTCGACGTCGCGCCGGCCGACACGGCAGCCCTCGCGTACTCGCTGGTGCGCGTGCTCGACGACGAGGGCCGCGCGCTCGGCCCGTGGGCGCCGCAGGTCGACGCGGCGTTGCTGCAGCGCGGCTTGCGCGCGATGATGAAGACCCGAATCTTCGATGCCCGCATGCTGATCGCGCAGCGGCAGAAGAAGATGTCGTTCTACATGCAGTGCCTCGGCGAGGAGGCCATCGCCACCGCGCATGCGCTCGCACTGCAAAGCGGCGACATGTGCTTCCCGACCTACCGCCAGCAAGGCCTGCTGCTCGCGCGCGACGACGTCTCGCTGGTCGAGATGATTTGCCAATTGCTGTCCAACGAGCACGATCCGATCAAGGGCCGCCAATTGCCGGTGATGTACTCGATGAAGCGCGCCGGCTTCTTCACGATCAGCGGCAACCTCGCGACGCAGTTCATCCAGGCCGTCGGCTGGGGCATGGCCTCGGCGATCAAGGGCGACACCAAAATCGCCTCGGGCTGGATCGGCGACGGCGCGACTGCCGAGGCCGACTTCCATACCGCGCTGACCTTCGCTCATGTCTACCGCGCGCCGGTGATCCTCAACGTCGTCAACAACCAGTGGGCGATCTCGACCTTCCAGGCGATCGCCGGTGGCGAGGCGACGACTTTCGCGGCCCGCGGCGTCGGCTGCGGCATCGCGTCGCTGCGCGTCGACGGCAACGATTTCCTCGCGGTCTACGCCGCATCGCAATGGGCGGCCGAGCGCGCGCGCAGCAACCTCGGGCCGACGTTGATCGAATGGGTGACCTATCGCGCCGGACCGCACTCGACGTCCGATGATCCATCGAAGTACCGGCCAGCCGACGATTGGCAGCACTTCCCGCTCGGCGACCCGATCGCGCGACTGAAGGCGCATCTGATCGCAATCGGCGCGTGGTCCGAGCAACAGCATGTCGACGCGCAGAAGGAGCTCGAGGCGCAGGTCAGCGCCGCGCAAAAGGAGGCCGAGCGCTACGGCACGCTCGCCGATGGACACACGTTCAGCGCGGCGACGATGTTCGAGGACGTCTACAAAGACATGCCCGAGCACCTGCGCCGCCAACGACAAGAACTGGGAGTCTGAAATGCTGACCGAAACGAAGCCCAAGCTGATGCAAGCGGCGAGCGAAGCGAAGCGCACGCCGATGACGATGATCCAGGCGCTGCGCTCGGCGATGGACGTGATGCTCGAGCGCGACCCCAACGTCGTCGTGTTCGGCCAGGACGTCGGCTACTTCGGCGGCGTGTTCCGCTGCACCGAAGGCCTGCAGGCCAAGTACGGCCAATCGCGCGTGTTCGACACGCCGATCTCCGAAGGCGGCATCGTCGGTGCGGCGGTCGGCATGGGCGCATACGGACTGCGCCCGGTCGCCGAGATTCAGTTCGCCGATTATTTTTATCCGGCGTCGGACCAGATCGTCTCCGAAGCGGCGCGCTTGCGCTATCGATCGGCCGGCGACTTCACCGCGCCGATCACGATTCGCATGCCGTGCGGCGGCGGCATCTACGGCGGGCAGACGCACAGCCAGAGCCCCGAGGCGCTGTTCACCCATGTCTGCGGGCTGCGCACGGTGATGCCGTCGAACCCATACGACGCCAAGGGCTTGCTGATTGCATCGATCGAGAATGACGATCCGGTCATCTTTCTCGAGCCCAAGCGCTTGTACAACGGCCCGTTCGACGGCCATCACGACAAGCCGGTCGTGCCTTGGTCCAAGCACCCGCTGGGCGAAGTGCCCGACGGCTACTACACGCTGCCGCTCGAATCGGCCGCGGTGTTCCGCCCCGGCCGCGATCTGACGGTGATCACCTACGGCACGATCCGCTCGACCTCGCGACGATCGTCGACTCGGTGAAGAAGACCGGTCGCTGCGTCGTCGTGCACGAGGCCACGCGCACCAGCGGCTTCGGTGCCGAGCTCGAGTCGCTGGTGCAAGAGCATTGCTTCTATCACCTCGAGGCGCCGATCGAACGCGTCGCGGGGTGGGACACGCCGTACCCGCATGCGCAGGAGTGGGCCTATTTCCCCGGCCCGTCGCGCGTCGCCGCTGCGTTCAAGCGCGCGATGGAGGCATGAAATGGGAGTGCATGTGATCCGCATGCCCGACATCGGCGAAGGCATCGCCGAAGTCGAGCTCGTCGCGTGGCATGTGAAGCCGGGCGACACGGTCGCTGAAGACCAGGTGCTCGCCGACGTGATGACCGACAAGGCGACGGTCGAGATTCCATCGCCGGTCGTCGGCACGGTGCAGTCGCTCGGCGGCGAGATCGGCAAGGTGATGGCGGTCGGGTCGGAGCTGATTCGCATCGAGGTCGAGGGGACGGGCAATGTGCGCAACGCGCCGGCGGCGGTGCCGAAAGAAGCGGTTGCGGTCGCTGCGCCGCCACCGCCCGCGCCGCAGAAGGAAGCGCTGCCGACGCCGATCAAGCCTGCTGCGCAAGTTGCGTCCGCCGCGCGCGAAAGCGGCGACAAGCCGATCGCGTCGCCGGCAGTGCGACGCCACGCGTGGGATCTCGGCATCGAGCTGCAGTTCGTCCGCGGCAGCGGTCCGGCGGGGCGCATCACGCACGCCGACGTCGATGCCTATGCTGCACGCGGTCCAGTCACGCCGACTGCGCGAGGCGGCATCGCCTATGTCGAGCGCAACGACGAAGAGGCCGTGCCGGTCATCGGCCTGCGCCGCAAGATCGCGCAGAAGATGCAGGAGTCCAAGCGCCGCATTCCGCACTTCACTTACGTCGAAGAGATCGACGTCACCGAGCTCGAAGCGCTGCGCGCGCGCCTGAACGCGAAGTGGGGCGCGGCGCGCGGACGCTTGACCTTGCTGCCCTTGCTGGCGCGCGCGCTGGTGCTAGCGCTGCGCGAGTTCCCGCAGATCAATGCGCGCTTCGACGACGAGGCCGGCGTCGTCACGCGCCACGGCGCCGTGCACATCGGCATCGCGACGCAGACCGATGCGGGCCTGATCGTGCCGGTGCTGCGCCATGCCGAGGCGCGTGACCTGTGGGCGAGCGCGGGAGAGATTGCGCGCCTGGCCGAGGCGGCGCGCAGCGGCAAAGCCGCGCGCGAAGACCTGTCGGGATCGACGATCACGATCACCAGCCTCGGCGCGCTCGGCGGCATCGTCTCGACACCGGTGATCAACCATCCCGAAGTCGCGATCGTCGGCGTCAACCGGATCGTCGAGCGGCCAATGATTCGCGCCGGCGCCGTCGTCGCGCGACAGATGATGAACTTGTCATCATCGTTCGACCATCGCGTCGTCGACGGCGTGCATGCGGCGGAGTTCGTTCAAGCGATGCGCGCGATGCTCGAGTGCCCCGCGATGCTGTTCGTCGAATAGCGATGGCCACATCAAGCACCACCCTCCTCATCATCGGCGGCGGCCCCGGCGGTTATGTCGCAGCCATCCGCGCGGCGCAGCTTGGCGTCGCCACCACACTCGTCGAAGGTGATCGCCTCGGCGGCACTTGTCTGAACATCGGCTGCATCCCGTCGAAGGCCTTGATCCATGCGGCCGAGGAGTTCGACAAGACGCTTCACTACGCGAACAGCTCGGCGCTCGGCATCCACGTGCAAGCGCCACGCATCGAGATCGCGCAAACGCTGCGCTGGAAAGACGGCATCGTCGGCAAGCTGACCGGCGGCGTTGCTGCGCTGCTGAAGAAGAACGGCGTGCAGGTCATTGCCGGCTGGGGCCGCATCGTCGACGGCAAGACCGTCGAAGTTCAGCAGGGCGACGAACGAATGCGCATCACCTGCGAGCATCTGCTGCTGGCCAGCGGTTCGCAGGCGGTCGAATTGCCGGGCATGCCGTTCGGCGGCAACGTCATCTCGTCGACCGAAGCGCTCGCACCGCCATCGCTGCCGAAGCGCCTCGTCGTCGTCGGCGCCGGCTACATCGGGCTCGAATTGGGCATGGCTTATCGCAAGCTCGGTGCCGACGTGGCGATCGTCGAAGCGCTGGCCCATGTGCTGCCCGCGTACGACGACGAATTGACAAAGCCGGTCGCCGCATCGCTGCGCAGACTCGGCGTTCAGCTGCATCTCGCTTGCACGGTGCAGGGGCCAGGCGCGAACGGCAAGGGGTTGCGCATTCGCAATGCGCAAGGCGATGAATCCGAGCTCGCCGCCGATCGCGTGCTCGTCGCCGTCGGCCGGCGCCCACGCACCGAAGGCTTCGGTCTCGAGAGCTTGCTGCTCGACATGAACGGCAAGGCGGTGAAGATCGACGATCAATGCCGCACGTCGATGCGCAACGTGTGGGCGATCGGCGACGTGAGTGGCGAGCCGATGCTCGCGCACCGCGCGATGGCGCAAGGCGAGATGGTGGCCGAGATCATCGCCGGCCGACGGCGCCGCTTTGCACCCGCGGTAATTCCTGCGGTGTGCTTTACCGACCCCGAAGTTGTCGTCGTCGGGCACACGCCCGAGCAAGCGGCGCAAGCCGGCACCGATGCCGTTCATGCCGCCTTTCCGTTCAGCGCGAACGGCCGCGCGATGACGCTCGAGTCGTCCGACGGCTTCGTGCGCGTGGTCGCCCGGCGCGACAACCATCTCATCGTCGGCTGGCAGGCGGTCGGCCGCGGCGTGTCGGAATTGAGCGCCGCGTTTTCGCAGTCGATCGAGATGGGTGCGCGACTCGAAGACACCGCGGGCACGGTACATGCCCATCCGACGCTCGGCGAAGCGGTGCAGGAAGCAGCGCTGAGAGCACTGGGTCACGCCTTGCACATCTAGCGAATGGCGCGACCCCCAAGAGCGTGGGATACGAGCGCGAGGATTCCTGCCTCAGCTTCGGGCCGACCACAACAACGGAGGTTCCGATGAACAGATTCAATCCGAATTTCAGAACGGCGCTGTGGGCCACGATCGTTCCGCTCGCATTGCTCGCGGCTGCGCCCGCAGTTGCCACCGTGACGGTGATACCGCAGTCGGCGCTGACGCCGTCGACCACCTACTTCACCGATCTGATCGGCGGTGGGCTCGGCCCGATCGCCGTGATGACCGGAGGCGGCAATGCCGCGAACGTCGGTGCACCCGACGGACGCAACGACGATGGCTTCATGGGTCCGATCAATCTCGGCTTCACGCTGTCGTTCTTCGGCAGCAGCTACACCCAGTTCTGGGCCAACAACAACGGCAACATCAGCTTCACCGGCGGAGTCTCTGCCTTCATCCCGACCGGCCCGCAGGGCGCGAGCGTTCCGGTGATCTCACCGTTCTTCGCCGACGTGGACACGCGCAATCCGCTGAGCGGCGTGATGCACGTGCGCACCGACATCGCCAACGAAATCATCGTCACGTGGGACGCGGTCGGCCGCTTCGCCAGTCACGGGGATCTGCTCGACAGCTTCCAGCTCGTCGTGCGCGGCCCCGGCTATTCGATCCCGGTCGGCGAAGGCGCAATCGGCTTCTTCTACAAGTCCATGCAGTGGGACGACACCGATACGAGCCACACCGCAGCGGTCGGTTTCGGCGACGGCAGCGCCAACGGCGAGGTTCTCGAAGGCTCGAACCTGCCGGGCATGGCCGCGGTGGTGAACAACCACCACATCTGGTTCGATCCGAACCTGGCGCCGGTGCCGCCGACGCAGCCACCGGTTCCCGAGCCCGAGACCTACGCTCTGATGCTGCTCGGACTCGGCGTCATCGGCTTCGCGGTGCGCTGGCGCAAGCAGCGGTGTGCCGACTGAGCCGGCGGATGGCGCAAAAAGCCCCGCTGCGGCGGGGTTTTTGCTTTCGGTTCGCTTCGATGAGTAGAACGAAAACGGCGCTGCGTGCAGTCGGTCACGCTCTGCACATCTGAGCGGTATCGACTCCCGTTTTTCCCCGCAGGCGAGGGATAGGAGTCCGGGCGCGTTCTTGCATATGCTCGCAGCGAATCGCAATCACGGAGGTTTCGATGTACGACCTCGAGCAGCAAATCAGAACCGCGCTTTGCGCTACGATTATTCCAGTCGCACTGTTCGCCGCATCGTCCGCCGATGCGGCGGTGACGGTCGTGCCGCAATCAGCGTTGACGCCGTCGACCAGCTACTACACCGATTCGATCGGCGGCGGCCTCGGCCCGATCGCGGTGATGACCGGCGGCGACAATGCGTCGAACATCGGCGCGCTCGATGGTCGCAACGACGACGGCTTCATGGGCCCGATCGACCTCGGGTTCACGCTGTCGTTCTTCGGCGCCGACTACACGCAGTTCTGGGCCAATAACAACGGCAGCATCAGCTTCACCAGCGGAATCTCTCTCTTCCTTCCGACCGGCCCCCAAGGCGCGAACGCACCGATCATCTCGCCATTCTTCGCCGACGTGGACACGCGCAATCTTGCCAGCGGCGTGATGCACGTCCGCACCGACATCGCCAATGAAATCATCGTCACCTGGGACGCGGTCGGTCGCTTCGCCAGTCTCGGCGACAAGCTCGACAGCTTTCAATTGGTCGTGCGCGGACCCGACTACGCCATCCCCGTGGGCGAAGGTGCGATCGGCTTCTTCTACAAGGACATGCAATGGGACGTGGCCGTCACCAGCCAAACAGCGGCCGTCGGTTTCGGCGACGGCAGCGCCAATGGCGAAGTCATCGATGGCTCGAACCTGCCCGGCATGGCCGCGGTGTTGAGCAACCATCACATCTGGTTCGACCCCAACCTCGCTCCGGTGCAGCAGGCACCGGTGCCGCAAGTGCCCGAGCCCGAGACCTACGCGATGATGCTGCTCGGCCTTGGCGCCGTCGGCTTCGCGGTGCGGCGCCGCAAGCAACGCCGCGCTGCCTGAGGCGATTGCTCTCGCACAACAACCCCGCTGCGGCGGGTTTTTTCATGCATTGCGCAAGCCCTTGTAAACGCGGAGCGTGAACAAACTCACACGTCATCTTGATTCGACCCCCGCGTTGTGGGGTCACCCCGCGACCGCGGGATATGGCGCCTCGCGAATCTCGTGGATCGTCGACCCCTGCGAAGTTGGCACCGTCACGAACACACCACCACGTCGGGAA
>VBCQ01000042.1 GCA_005882155.1 Betaproteobacteria bacterium | reverse complement strand
GATGCGCAAATCGCCCGGACAGGATCCGGCGCAAGTGCTCGTGCAGCTCGTTCAGGCTCGTGCGATCACCGACCGCGACGTTGTAGATCTGGTTCAACGCATCGTCGCGCGAGGTGCACGCAGCCAGAAGATTGGCCTGAATCGCGTTGGCAACGAAGCAGAAGTCGCGGCTCGTGCTGCCGTCGCCGTAGATCTGTACCGGCTCGCCGCGGATCATCGCCGCAATCCATTTCGGGATCACCGCCGCATACGCTCCTTCAGGGTCCTGGCGCGGCCCGAACACGTTGAAGTAGCGCAGGCCGATGCTGTTCAGCCCATAGCTTCGCGCGAACACGTCGGCATACAGCTCGTTGACGTACTTCGTCACCGCATACGGAGACAGCGGCCGACCGATTCGGTCTTCGACTTTCGGCAATGCCGGATGATCGCCGTAGGTCGAGCTGCTGGCGGCGTAGATGAAGCGCTTGACTCCGGCATCGCGCGCCGCGACGAGCAGGTTGAGAAAGCCGTCGATGTTGACGCCGTTGGTCGTGATCGGGTCGGCAATCGAGCGCGGCACGCTGCCGAGCGCCGCCTGATGCAGAACGAGCTCGACGCCCTCGCACGCCGCGCGGCAGTCGGCCGCTTCGCGGATATCGCCGCGAACGAACTTGAAGCGCGACCATTGTTCCGCGCTCACCGCGGACGCGACTTCGTCGAGATTGCGCTGGTGGCCGGTGGCGAAGTTGTCGAGTCCGACGACGCGCTGGTCGAGCGCCAGCAGGGCTTCGAGCAAGTTCGATCCGATGAAGCCGGCAACGCCGGTGACGAGCCAGCTGTGCGGCGCCGCTCGCAGCTGCGACTCCAGCGCCTCGAACCGCATCAAAGTCTCCAGAGCGCGTAGCCGGCTTCTCGCACCGGGCTCGGGTCGTAGACCGACTTGACGTCGGCAAACACGCCGCCGGGCAGCAACTTGCCGAGCAGGACCGGCATTCCCATCGCCTTGTATGGCTTGTGCGCCACCGCGGCGACGATCGCCGAGGCGCGCGGCAAATCGTCCCACTCGGTCAGGCCGATGCCGTACTCGTGGTGGCATTCGTCGCTGTCGGCGATCGGGTCGTGCACATGCACCTTGACGCCGAACGACTGCAGCTCATGGATGACGTCGATGACCTTGCTGTTGCGCAGATCGGGGCAGTCTTCCTTGAACGTCATCCCGAGCACGATGACATCGGCATCCTTGACCTGCTTGCCCGACGCGATCAGGCGCTTCACCGTTTGCTCGGCCACGTACTTGCCCATGCTGTCGTTGATGCGGCGGCCGGCCAGAATTACCTGCGGCTGATAGCCGAGCATCTCGGCCTTGTGCGTCAGATAGTACGGGTCGACGCCGATGCAGTGACCGCCGACGAGTCCGGGGCGAAACGGCAGGAAATTCCATTTGGTACCGGCCGCCTCGAGCACCTCGAGCGTGTCGATGCCCATGCGGTTGAAGATCAGCGACAGCTCGTTCATCAACGCGATGTTCAGATCACGCTGCGTGTTCTCGATCACCTTCGCGGCTTCGGCCACGCGGATGCTGCTCGCCGGGTAGACCCCGGCGGCGATGATCGATCCGTAGAGCTGCTGCACTTTCGCGAGCGTCTGCGGCGTGTCGCCCGAGACGAGCTTGACGATCTTCGTCAGCGTGCGGGTCTTGTCGCCCGGGTTGATTCGCTCCGGCGAGTAGCCGACGTTGAAGTCCTGCTTCCACTTGAGACCGGAGAATTTCTCGATCACCGGAACGCAGACTTCTTCGGTCGCACCCGGATAGACGGTGGACTCGAACACCACCGTCGCGCCGCGCTTCATGTGGCGCCCGACCGTCTCGGAGCTGCTGACCAGCGGCGTGAAATCAGGGCGATGCGCCTCGTCGACCGGGGTCGGCACCGCGACGATGATGAAGTCGGCTTCGGCCAGTGCGGCGCCATCGGTGGTGCAGTTGAGCAGCGTGGCCGCACGCAGTTGCTCCGGCGACACCTCGCCGGTCGGGTCTTCGAAGCGGCGATAGGCGGCGACTTTCTGTTCCGACAAATCGAGGCCGACAGTCGGGCGCAGCTTGCCGAATTCGACGGCCAAGGGGAGCCCAACATAGCCCAAGCCGACGACGGCGACGACAGGTTCTGAAGAATTCATGGATGCGTGATGTTGAAAGAAAACGATGCGGGATTTCGCGGCCCCGCGGCGCTCAATGGTACCGGGCGATCAGGGCGCGCAGACGCCGCACCACCCACTTGAGGGCCGCGCGCAGCGTCAGCGGCCGGCGACGGTGCGGCACCCCGTGCCGCCGCGGCGCGGCCCGGGGTGAGTGCGGCGGCGCAGTCAGCTGCAGCGGCTCGGCGCGGCGTGGGGCGGGGGCGCTTTGAACCGGCATGTCCGCCGGGAACGACTCTTCGGCAAATGCGGTGTGGGACAGCGTTTGCTCGATGAATGCGTAGACGTCTTCGGTCTTGATCGGCACTCGAGGCGGCGGCGTACGGTGCGATTTCGCCTTCTTCTTCACGGGCGCCGGTTGCGGCGCTGCGGGCGCGATCGGATCGAGGGTTGGCCATGTCGGCTCGTCGACCTGCTGCGTCGGAACTAGCGCGGCCGGTTCGTGGGGTGCGGCCGGCGGATTCGACCCGCGCGGTCGTGCGAGCTTCAGCGAGCAATCGTCGAAGCCGGGAATGCGGCTCGCGAGTCTGGCAAGGCGGGGTCGAGACTCATCGTCGATCGCGATCAGAAAGTTGGCCGCCAGGTTCGGCTGATTGATTGCGTCGACGAGCTCGTTGGTGAACTCGCCGATGCTCTCGCGATCTTGCGGGTTGCGCAGAAATTCTTCGAAGCGATCGAGCAGGATGAAGAATCTGGTGTCGAGCCGGCTGCTCAGTGCTTCGAGCGTGTCGGCCAGGCGCCGTCGCGGCGCCGTGCGCTCTGCAGTCGTGGTGCTGGCGGCGTCGTGAAGGCATGCATGCAGTGCCTGCAGCGGCGCGTCGCTCCACGCGTCGAAGTGGATGACGATCTCGGTGCGGCGACGGGCGGCGCGGGTCGCAGGCCGACCGCGCCGATCCGGGAACGGGACCACGACGCCGGATTCGCGAGCTGTCGCTGGACCCGACCTATCGCCCGAGCGGCGCCGCAGCAGCGGCATCAAGTCATGCTTCAGCAGCGAGGTCTTGTCCGATCCAGCCTCGGCAAACAGCAGCGCCAGTCTCGAGGTTCGCAAGAGCTCGGCCAGCAGCCGCGCTTCTTGCTCATGCTGCGGCGCGGCGGGCTCGCGAGTCGATGAAGTATCGGTGCCCGAGCTCACATCAACCTCGCTGCGT
This sequence comes from Betaproteobacteria bacterium, assembly GCA_005882155.1. GTDB lineage: Bacteria > Pseudomonadota > Gammaproteobacteria > Burkholderiales > Burkholderiaceae_C > Albitalea. The sequence goes on along the minus strand of VBCQ01000042.1, from coordinate 2,572 downwards.
CATAACCCTACAGATAGACGCGCAGCGCGAGCTCGACGGCGCGGCGTTGCGGCACCGATCCGTAGACTGAATTCGGCGAGCCGGAAAAGAACTGCCATTGCAAGGACAGGTCGGCGCGGTCCCAGTGATAGCGGGTCTCTAGCCATTGCGCGCGGCTTGCATCATGGGTACTGCGGCGAACGAACCCCGACAAGTCGAGCCGCCGCACGAGCGCGTCGTGCCATGTTGCATGGAAGAACAAGGCGCGCCGCACCGGCAGGTCTTGCAATTCTTGCGCGGCAGCGAGAGACGTCGGCACTTTGCTGTTGTACTCGCCCTCGGCAGTGAACGAGAGATTGAAGCCAGTCGTGTAGGTCGCGCCGAGCGCGGCCCGGCGTTCATCGTGCTTAGCGGCGGAAAACTCGAGGAACGCAACGGTCGAACTGCCGATGAGGCCGGACACATTCACGCCGAGTTGCGTAGGCGTATCGACGCCGCCGTACAGCAGCAGTTCCGGATTGAGCTTCTCGCCGAGCTTGTAGCTGCCGGCCAGCAACCAGCGAGTGCGCGGGTTGGTCGCACCGGCGTTCAGCGAAAAGCTCGATGCGCTCGGTGCGTCGCCGAGCTTGGGCGACAGCGTCGCGGTCAACGAACCGGTGCTCCACAGCTTCTGGCCTTGCAGCACGACGGTGCCTTGGCGGTTCTCGCGCAGCACCGCCGGGTCGGGCGAGACGATCGCGCGCAGCGCACCTTCCTTGAAAAAGTCGGTCGGATTAAAGCCGACCGCCGCGCCGTGGCGGATGTTGACGCGGCCGATGTCGAAAATCTGATCGGGACTGGGGGCCCAGCTCAGATAGGCCTCGCGCAAGGTGTTGACCTTCGAGCCCGTCAGCAGCCTGCCGGGGTGAACCCAATCGAACCGATCGGAGACGACCCCTCGCAGCCCCGGCGCCAACGTGTCGTCGTAGCGCAGGTCGATCGCTGCGCGCGAGGTGTCGGTTCTGCCGGGCAACGAATCGCGTCCGCCCGCGGCCTCGACGAAGACGCGCAGCTTTTGCGCCGGCTTGACCGGCGTGGTCGGCGCCTTGTCGGCGATCGACAGCGCATCGAGGTCGTCGGGCGCGGCCGGTGGCGCGTCGGCGGCGCGGGCCGCAGACACAGCGGCGAGCGCAAGGCACAGCGTGATGGCGATCAGTCGCATGCTCACTCCGGTTTGAAGCGCGGAAGGTAGTCACGCTGCAGCCACGCGTCCGGCACCTCGCGCCATGCGTAGTCACTGTAGCGCATCACCGTGACCCAGCCGGTGTCCAGCCCGTCGATGATGACGACCTCGGTCGGCCGCTCGCGACCGAGTTGCGGCTGGAACTTGCGGTAATAGGCCTTCTTCAGCAGACGCCCGCTCTCGGCGAAGAAGCGCGCATGGACAGGCCGCGACGACGTCGTATCGACCCACATCTCGACGCTGTGATAGGTGACGTCGGGCGAGACCGCGGCGAGTCTGAGCTTGTGGCAGTGGCGCATCACTCGCTCGCCGTCGGGGAAGTCTTCATCGCCCTCGAGCTCGGCCTTGTAGTCCTTTGCCAAATTGACGGTGACGACATCGCCATTCGACGCTTGCCCGAGTAGCCGCTGCTGCGGCGACAGCCGGATGCTCGCCTGGCTTGCGGGGTCGTAGAACCAGAGGTCGTTGCCGTTCTTCAGCATCAGCTTGTTGGCATCGCGCTGCGGCGCGACGAAGCGGATCAGGCTGCGGTACTGGCCGCTCGCGTTGTCGGCCTTGGAATAGACCGTCAGCGTGTTGGCGTCGGTCTGCTTGCCACTGCGGTATTCGATCAGCGTCACGGTCACCGCGAACGGGCGCGCCGGGTTGCGCACCGCATCGCTGGCCGCGAGAATTTCTTGCGCCTGGTTCGCTGCACGGGCGACGTTGACGCCGACCATGCAGGCGGCTAGCGCGATCATTCCAATGAGGACTCTTCGCTTCATCGGCGCCTCGCTACACATGGCGCAACGCATCGACGATGTTCATGCGCGACGCGCGCGCCGCCGGAAGAATCGCCGACAAGGCCGCGACGATGACGAGCCCCGTTGCGCTGACGAGCATCATCCCATGCTCGCCGGCGAGACGGACCGCCAGCGGCACCGGCTCGATTCGCCCGGGCGGAATCCACGTCAGGCCGAGCTGATTGATCGCCCACGAGAACCCCATCGCCGCGGCGATCCCGATCAGCGCACCGAAGATGCCGAGCACGATGCCTTCGCTGACGAACATCGCTCGGATACGCGCACGCCGCAGGCCGATCGCGCGCAAGGTGCCGATCTCGGCGGTGCGTTCGACCACCGCCATGCTCATCGTGTTGGTGACGGTGAACAAAACGATCGCGCCGATCAGCACTGCGATGAAGCCGAAGATCGCGGCGAACATCGACAGCGTCTGGCGATAAAACGGATTCAAGGTTTCGTAGTCGAGCACTTCGAGGGGCTCGTCCTTCAACGTCGTCTTCAAGAGCTCGTCGAGCCGGCCCTGCGCGAGCGGAATGTCGGCCGTGTGGCGCAACTGCAGCGCAATCGCCGTGACCTGCGGCGGCGCGGC
>VBCQ01000245.1 GCA_005882155.1 Betaproteobacteria bacterium | reverse complement strand
GCGCTGGCGCTCGCTGCCATCGGCATCGCCGCGCAAGCGTCGAGCCACCGCGAGGCGCTCGCGATCCTGAACGAGCCCTGTGCCGACAACACCGACACCTATGCCTGGGTGTCGCCGGGGTCGCACAACAAGCTCTACCTGATCATGAACTTCAACCCGCTGCACGAGCCGGGCCAGGGCAACCAGGGTCTGCGCGCGTGCAACGGCTATCGCTATCAATTCCACGTCGGCGTCGGCACGAGCTTGGCCGATAAGGTCATCTATCGTGTCGAGTTCACCAACACGCTGAACCCCGAAGCGCCGCCGAGCCCGAGCGACGGACTGGGTGGCGGCAACGAGCTGCTGTGGCAGCTCACCGGCGGCACCGAGACGATGAAGGTCACGCGCGTCGTGCCGACGAATGTGCCGGGCAGCCAGGGCGACGACAGGGACGAGACGCGACTCGTTATCGGCCGCGATCTGCGCGTGCTGCCGAACAACCACGGCCCGCAGACGGACAGGCTCGTCTACGGCCTCGGCCCGTTCCAAGGCTACGACTCGGGCGATGCCACCAGCCGCGAGATCGGCCTGTACGACCAGCCCTTCGTCGACACCTTCATCCAGTCGCTCGGCAACGGCGGGCGCATCATCGCCGGCCAATTCGACGACCCGTATCAGCTCGACGAGAAAGGCATCTTCGACCTGGTGAATTTGAATCGCGACGATCTCGGCGGCATTCCGGGCGCACGCCGTCCGCCGGGCAAGGATGTGTTCACCGGCTTCAACATCTTCTCGATCGCGCTCGAGGTTCCGATCACCGACATCTTCCCGAACGGCATCCCGCACAACGGCGTGCTGCAAGGGAACTCGACCGACAGCCTGCTGCGCGTTCACGCGAGCATCTGGCGGCAGAAGACGCAGACCGTCGATGGCGGCAACATCATCACCGGCCTGAAGGGCTCGGGCGATTTCGTGCAGGTCGGGCGCAACGCGTTACCGCTGTTCAATGCCGGCCTGGTCGGCACGCAGCGCCAGACCCAGTACCTGCGCAGCAGCCCGATGCAGGACGTGACGAACTTCGGCGCCGACATCCTGTATCCGGTGCTGGTGCGCGACGCCGAAGCGCTCGGCATCTACAAGGCGCTCGGGGTGCCGGCTGCGACGGTGACGGCGCTGAAAGGCCCGCGCGTGGACATCATCAACGCGATCAACCTCGGCCGGCCGATCCCGATTGCCGACGGCTTCACCGGCGACGTGCTCACGATCGACGCGGCGGTCGACTCGATGTTCCCGAACGGTCGACGGCTTGGCGGTGGCACGGTGCCGAATGGCCACCAGGTCAACGTCAACAGCGTGCTGATCAGCCTGATCGTCGCCGGCAATCCGGCCGCGGGATTGGCGAAGGGGACCGAAGTCAACGACAAGGACTTCCTGACCCGTTTCCCGTTCCTCGCGCCAGCGCACCAGGGCTTGTTGCAAGGGCACGGCGGCATCAATGTTCCGACGGTGCCGAATATTCCGATTCCGTGATTGTGTTGTCCCCTCTCCCTCTGGGAGAGGGTTAGGGTGAGGGCGCGGTGTCACCTCTGTCCACCGCGCCCTCACCCCCGCCCTCTCCCAGGGGGAGAGGGAGAAATACCGTATCAACGCTCGCGCAGACACAGCGCGACGTAGCCGCGCGAGCCATGCCCGATGTCATCCAAGACTTCAGGCGCCAGCTCGATGCGAGCCATGCGGCGTCGAACGCTCAACGCCTTGATAGCCGTGCACCTACGCTTCGTTCGTCATGGTTCGCTCATCGCAGTGCTGCAACCGCGTTGATGGGGCCGCGATGAGCCAGGCCCAGCAGAACGCCGATCAGTGTGAACTGAATAAAGCCGACGCCGACCTCGACCGCGATCCACGACGCCATGTCGGGCACCCGGTATTTGGCCGCTTCGGCGAACGCGATGTAGCTGACGAGGAAGGCGCCGAACAGCCACGCGCAGCGCAGCGCTCCGGTGAGGCCTTGCTCGATGAAGCGCGATTGCGTGTAGACGAACGACAGCACGCTGCCTTGCACCAGCATCGACGCGATGCCGAGCGCGAACACCGGCTCGGCCTTCATGTACGTCACCGCTGCATAGTGCGAGCCGAAGACGAGGAAGTGCGACAGGCCCTGGGTCGCGAGGGTCGCGAAGACATAGGCCACGACGGCCAACAGATGTCGCTTCATGCTCGGCTCCTTCCGTTGCGAGTTGCTTTCACGGGTTTCGTCGGCTTGGCCGGTTTCTCTGCCGCATAAGCGAGCGCCTTTTCGATCCATGGCGCAAGCCGTGTTTGCGGTGGCAAGCAAGTGCCGTCGAGCGCGACGAAGTCGTTCATCGCTCGCCCCGGCATCGGCTCAGATTCGATTCATGCAGCCCGACGAACAAATGCCCGTTCACGAAGGCCGCGGGGTAGCCGAACATCTTGCGCCGCTGCACACGCGCATCGTGCGGCACCAGCGTATCGAAGCGCTCGATCAGCGCTGCCGGAGATTTTTGCCAGGCCATTGCGTCACCCCTTCAACACGTCGTCGACCAGCCGCATCATCAGCTTGTGCCACGGCCCGAGCGTCGCCTCGCGCCGCTCGCGCAGGATCGCGATGCGCGCATCGACGTCGCGCGCGGTTCCTTCGAGTGGGTCATCTTGCCGGCCGTGAAAGAACTCGCTGAGCTCGACGCATTGATGGCAGACGCCTTGCTTCGTGATCAGCGCGCAGGTCGTTCCGTACTTGTCGTTCAGATAGCCGCGCGCCGACTGGATCCAGTTCTTCGCTTGGCCGAAGCTCGCGTCGAGGATGCCGGCGGCCTCGTCGACGGTGAAGCCGTAGACCTCGACGAGCAGCAGCGCGGCGGCTTGCTGCGTCGGCAGGTTGCGCAGCGTGCAGGCGAAGCACACGGCGAGATGCTCGCGCGCGATTGCGCTCATCTCGGCCGAGCCGCGCAGCAGGCTCGACTCGGCGAGGAACGCGTCGGTGCGCTCGGCCACTTCACGCGCTTCGAGCATGATGTTCTCGCGCCAGGTGCTGTGGCGGCGCAGGTGGTCGATCGCGAGATTCGTGCCGACGCGAAACAGCCACGCGCGCATGCCCTCGGCATCGGGCGGCGCGCCCTTGTCATCCTGCTGCGCCTCGATGAGTTTCACCGCGGCCTGCTGCACCAGCTCTTCGGCCACGTCGGGGCGCAGCACGATGCGCGTCAGGTACGAGCGCAGTTCGCGACGCGATTGCTGATAGGCCTGCGCGACGAGGCCTTGCGGTTCATGCGGCATTCGTTGCTCCTTCTCCCCTACAACGATCGAGACTCGCAAAACGGATGGACGCTATCGGCCGTTGCGCTGGCGTGGCACGACGACCAGCGCGATGCCGCTCAAGATCGCGACCGACGCGGCGACGAGCCGCCAGGTCACCAGCTCGTCGAGCAGCACGACGCCGCCCGCTGCAGCGATCACCGGCACGCTCAGTTGCGCAGGCGCTGCGCTCGTCACTTTCAATCCGGCGAGCGCCGTGTACCAGACCGCATAGCCGACGCCCGAAGCGAGCGCACCGGAGGCGACCGCATAGCCGACGCCACGCAGGTCGAGCGATGCGAATGGAAGCAGCGCCGCGCTCAACACCGCGGCGAAGGCGACGCCGCGCATGAAGTTGCCCGCCGTCACGCGCAACGGGTCGCCGCTGCCTTTGGCGCGCAGCGTGTAGACGCCCCACGCCATGCCCGCAGCAATCATCAATGCCGAGCCTTGCAGCGGCGGCGCCGCGAGGCCGGGCAACAGCAGTCCGACGAGTCCGCCCACGGCGAGTGCGAAGCCGAAAGTCTGACGTCCATGCAAGCGCTCGCCCATCCACAAGCCATAGCCGATCATCGTCGCCTGCACCGCGCCGAACAGCAGCAGCGCGCCGGTCGCAGCGGTCAAGCTGACATAGGAAAACGAAAACGCTGCGGCGTAGACGAAGAGGGCGAACGCCGACCACCAGCTTCCTGCGAGATCGCGCGGCCCGCCGCGCAGCCGCACGATCAGCCACAGCATGAGCGCGCCCGAGACGATGCGGATCGACGTGAAGCTCGCCGGGTCGATGGTGGTGTGCTTCAAGGCCACGCGGCACAGCAGCGAGTTGCCGGCGAAAGCGAGCATGGCGAACAGCGTGAGGATGAAGACGCGCTGGGGTGACATCAGGCGAGCCGCGTCGCGAAGCTGAGCTCGTGCCCGTCGGGGTCCGCGATGTGAAAGTAGCGCTCGCCCCAGCTCGCGTCGAGCGGCGCGAAGTCCGGCTGCAATCCTTGGGCGAGCGCTGCGCGGTAGAGCGCGTCGACGTCGGACACGTAGAAGATCACGCGGCCCCACCACGACCACGCGCGATCGTCGCCCTCGGCGATCAGGTTCAGGCACGCATTGCCGGCGCTGAGGCTGCTGAACGACGCCGCTTCGCCGCCGTAGCGAAGCGGGAATCCCAACGCGAGATAAAAGCGCAGCGCGCGCGCCATGTCGTGCGTGGCCAAGGTCACCGCGCTGATCGAGTCGATGGTCGGGATGCTTGGCGTCGTCATGTCCGCGGATCGAGCACGACGCGAGCGTGAATCGCGCCGCGCCGCATCTCGTCGAGGACCGCATTGACTTGCGACAGCGGACGGATCTCGACGCGGCAACGCAGCTGCCCCAGCGCGGCCATCTCGAGCACCGCGCGGATGTCGTCGCGCGTGCCGACGGCCGAGCCGATGATGCGGGCCTCGCTGGCCACCAGCGATATCGCCGGAATGCGCAGCGGCTCGGCGGGCAAGCCGACGACGCCGAGCGTGCCGGTGGGCCGCAAGCATTGCAGCGCAGCGTCGAACGCGGCGTGCGATGCCGAGGTGACGATCGCCACATGGACGCCGCCGCGCTTGCGCAGTGCCTTCAATGCCTCCAGATCAGTCGCGTCAATCGCATCGACGGCACCGAGCTCGCGCGCGAAGGCGAGCTTGTCGGCGCTGACATCGACGCCGATCACCTCGGCACCCATCGCGCATGCGATCTGCACCGCCAGATGGCCGAGGCCGCCGATGCCGAAGACCGCGACGCGCTGGCCCGGCGCGACGCCGGCTTTCTTCAGCGCGCGGTAGCTGGTGACGCCGGCACACAAGAGCGGCGCGGCCTCGTCCGAGCGCAGCGCGTCGGGAATGCGCAGCGCATGGCTCGCGCGAGCGCGCATGAACTGCGCATAGCCGCCGTCGACCGTCATGCCGGTGACGCCGCCTTGCTGGCACAGGTTCTCGTAGCCTTCGCGGCATAGCTCGCAGGTGCCGCAATTGCCGTGTCGCCACGGCACGCCGACGCGATCGCCGACCTCGAGATGGCTGACTGCCGCGCCGCGCTGCACGACGCGGCCGACGACCTCGTGGCCCGGAATGAGATGTGGCTTGGTCGCGACCTTGAAGCGCGGCAGGTCGCCGTCGACGATGTGCAGGTCGGAATGGCACACGCCGCACACCTCGACCTCGATCAGCACCTCGTCGTCGCGCGGCTCGGGCACAGGCAGCTCTTCAAGCGTCAGGGCTTGGCCGAACTCGGACAACACAGCGGCTTTCATAGGCGCAAAGTGTGCATCTGAAAGGGGGCTTGTGCCGGGAACGTTTTTTCGCACCGCAACGTCTATTCGCGTCTGTCGTGACTGCAACGGAGGCACCATGAATCACCCGCTTCGCCGATCGAATACTCGCCTCACCGGCGCAGCCATCACCGCAGCCGTTGTGCTCGCAGCCGCTTGCGGCGGCGGCTCATCGGACAACACTTCGATGGACCAGGCGACCGAGACGGCGCAGGCCCGGAACCAGACCTCGCTGGCCGCGCAAGGCCGGCACATCTTCCGCTTCGAGACCTTCGGCGATGAAGCGAAGTGGACCGATGCGTTGCGGATGCACGAAGTGATCCGCACCTCGGTCGACCCGCTGACGGCGTTCTCGGTCGGATTGAAGGTCGACGTCGACGCGCTGCCCGACACGCTGAAGGCCGCACTCGCGGCCGGCACGGTCGATCTGCACAGTCCGGCGACGACGGTCGCGTTGCTCAAGCTCGACGCGGTGCTCGGGATCAAGGGCGCGGTCGAGACCGTCAACGGTGTAGACACGCTCACGAAGGTCGGCATCACCTGCGCGCTGTGCCATTCGACGGTCGACAACTCGTTCGCGCCGAACATCGGCAAGCGGCTCGACGGCTGGCCCAACCTCGACCTCAACCCGGGCGCGATCATCGCGCTGTCGCCGGCGATCAGCCCCACCGAAAAGACCGCGTTGAACTCTTGGGGTCCCGGCATGTACGACCCGCGGCACAACATCGACGGGCTGAGCAAGCCGGTGGTGATCCCGCCGGCCTACGGGCTCGCCGGAGTCCACAGCGTCACCTACACCGGCGACGGCAACGAGATCGCGTACTGGAACCGCTACGTCGCCGTCACGCAGATGGGCGGCCTCGGCACCTTCACCGAGCCGCGGCTGAACCTGAGCATCACCAACGGCACGGTCGACCTCGTCAGCAGCAAGCTGCCGGCATTGCAGGCCTACCAGCTGTCGCTGAATGCGCCGCCGGCGCCGGCCGGCAGCGTCGACGCCGCTGCCGCCGCACGCGGCAAGCTGGTGTTCGATGGCCCCGGCCAATGCGCGACGTGCCACAGCGGCACGCTGTTCACCGACGCCAACAGCACGCTGCATCCGCCGGCCGACTCGGTGGTCGAGCCCGAAACGCCGAGCTATGCTTCACGCTCAGCGACGAAGATGTACCGTACGACGCCGCTGCGCGGCCTGTGGCAGCACGCACCGTATTTCCACGACGGATCGGCAGCGACGCTCGAGGACCTGGGCAACATCTACAACGCTAAGCGATCGCTGGGGCTTACGCCGCAACAGATCACCGACCTGGCGCAGTACCTGAAGTCCTTGTGAAGAGATCGAGGTCACGACGATGACGATGCTGCCGCCCGCCGGCCACGCCCACGATGCAGTGAAGGCCCCGCCGGCGGCGAGCGGCCTCGAAAAGGTTCTGCGAAGCATGTCGGTCATCACGATGCTGATGACGGTGCCGCAGGTCTACACCGTTTGGGTCGCGCACAACGCGAGCGGCGTGTCGATCGCGTCGTGGGGCACCTACCTCGTCTCGGCGTGCCTGTGGCTCGTCTACGGCGTTCGCAAGAAAGACAAGACCATCTACCTTGCCTGCATCGGCTGGATCGTGCTCGACGTGGCGATCGTGGTCGGTGTCATCGCAGCGGATCGCATGCATTGAAGAACCCACTGCTTGACTTGCTCGTACTTGCGATACAGGCTGTGGCGCCTCATGCGAGCTACTGCAGCACCTCGTCGGCGCGCACCAGCAGCGAGGCCGGGATCGTGACGCCAAGCGCCTTGGCTGCGCTCGAGTTGATGACGAACTCGAACCTCGTCGGCTGCTCCACCGGCAGATTGGCCGGCTTCTCGCCACGCAAGACCTTGCCGACGTAGGCGGCCGTGCTGCGGTAATCGGCGGCGTAGTTCTCGCCATAGCTCATCAAGCCACCTTGCGCGACGAACTCGCGCAAGCCATAGAACGTCGCAATGCGACGCTGAGCCGCGAGCGCGACGAGTTGCGTGCGGTTGTTCATCGTCATGCCGTCGTCGGGCAGCACGAGCAGCGCGCCGAGCCGCTCGCGCGCAATGGTGTCGAACGCGGCGGGAAAGTCATTCGAGCCGGCGACGTCGATCCGCACCAGCGTCATGTCGAGCGACTTGGCTGCTTTCTCGGCTTCGCGCCACAGCAGCGGATGCACTGGATTGTTCGTGTTGTGCAGCACGGCGATCCGCGCCGACTTGGGCAGCACCCGGGCAAACAGCTCGAGCATCTTGGGCAGCGTGTCTTCGACCTGACTCGACCGACCGGTCACATTGCCGCCCGGCCGCGCAAGGCTCGCGACCAGCCCTTGGCCGACCGGGTCGGTCACGACGGCCATGACGATCGGCGTCGTGCTGCCCGAGG
>VBCQ01000244.1 GCA_005882155.1 Betaproteobacteria bacterium | reverse complement strand
GATCAGCCGATCCAGGCTGCCCTCGGCGAAGCGGCGCTCGACGACCAGGTTCTTGCCCTCGACGTAGCCCTGCTCGCGCATGCCGTCGAGAAACGCGTCGAGCAAATGATTGCGCGGGGCCGACGCGCCGTAGACGACGAACCCGACGCGCTTCGGGGTCTGCGCGACTGTTTGCGAGACGCAGGCCGACCACGCTGCACAGGACAACAACACAAGCCGCAGCAGATGTCTCATATGCCCCTCCAGTCGCAGCCTTCGCGCCGCGTCGCGGACGCGCCGAGCCGGCGGCGTCCGCATGGCGCAAAGTGTGCTCCTGAAAGACAGCCCCGTGTGCGTGCTCGTCGAACCCGGGCGGAAACGCTCAGTTGGCTGCCAGGCCGACAGCGCTGCCTGGCAGGCCGGCCGCACCGCCACCGGCGCTCAGGCTGCCGTCTATCGCGATGCCGAATGCCGAGATCGTTGCGCTGCCGGCGTTGAGCACGAACAGCCGATGACCATCGCGCGACACGGCGGCGTCGATCGGTGAGGAACCCGCA
>VBCQ01000243.1 GCA_005882155.1 Betaproteobacteria bacterium | reverse complement strand
GACTTGTCCCGTGAAGATCGCCAACGGAAAGTTCCACGGGCTGATGCAGACGAAAACGCCGCGGCCATGCAGGTGCAGCTCGTTGCTCTCTCCGGTCGGGCCGGGCAGCGACTGGACGGCGAGGCGCGTCTCGGCTTGGTCGGCGTAGTAGCGGCAGAAGTCGACTGCCTCGCGCACCTCGGCCACGCAATCGCCGAGCGTCTTGTGCGCTTCTTTGACGAGCAGTCCGCAGAACTCGGCCATGCGCGCTTCGAGCGCGTCGGCGGCGCGCCGCAGCACCGCAGCGCGCTGGGCCAGCGGCGTCGCGTTCCAGGCGGGAAACGCGGCGCGCAATTGCGCCATCGCAGCGCTCACGTCGGCGCTAGCCGCTTCGCGCACAGTGTCGATACGCGTCGCGTCGATCGCGCGCTCTAACGGCTCGCGCTCGGCGAGGCAAGCGAGGTCGACACCGCGCGAATTGGCGCGACCGGTCCGGCCGTTCCAGCCGTACAGCGCGACCGGCGGTGGCAGCGCCGCGGTGTTCGCCGGCTTCAGCGGCGACGCGAGCAAGGCATCGACATCGACGGCGTCGTCGGCGAGCTGGTGCACGAAGGATGAATTGGCGCCGTTCTCCAGCAGCCGTCGCACCAGGTACGCGAGCAAGTCGCGGTGCTCGCCGACCGGTGCATAAACGCGCACCGGCACGGTCGCGTTGCTCATCACCTCGCGGTAGATCCCCTCGCCCATCCCATGGAGACGCTGCAGCTCGAACTTCGCATCGCTCTTATCGCCCATCTGCAGGATCGCCGCGATCGTTCCGGCGTTGTGGGTCGCGAACTGCGGATAGATCACGTCGTTGTGGCCGATCAGCGCACGCGCGCAGGCGAGGTACGAGATGTCGGTGTGGTGCTTGTGGGTGAACACCGGGTAGCCGGCCAGGCCGAGTTCCTGCGCGCGCTTGATCTCGCCGTCCCAGTAGGCGCCCTTGACCAACCGCACCATGAAGCGCAAGCCATGGGTGCGGGCGATTCGCGCGACCTCGTCGACGAGGTGCAGCGCGCGCGTCTGGTACGACTGCACCGCGAGACCGAAGCCGCGCCACTGCGGGAAGCTGCGCGCGAGGCGTGCGGCGAGCGCCTCGAACACGTCGAGCGAGAGCTCGAGCCGGTCGCATTCCTCGGCATCGATCGTCAGGTTGATGTTGGCGCGCGCCGCTGGCTCGATGAGCTGCCACACGCGCGGCAGCAGCTCGGCGAAGACGCGCTCGCGCTGCGCATCCTCGTAGCGCGAGAAGAGGGCGCTCAGCTTGATCGAGATGCCGTCGGCACTCTCCGGACCGGCCGCGACTCGACCGCCCGCAATCGCCTCGATCGCGTTGCCGTACGACGCGAGGTAGCGCAGCGCGTCGGCCTCGGTGCGCGCGCCTTCGCCGAGCATGTCGTAGCTGAAACGAAGCCCCGCCTGCGCTTTGCGCGCCGACGCGGCTTCATCCATTGCCTCTTGAATCGAGCGGCCGAGAACGAATTGGCGGCCGAGCAACTGGATCGCGCGCACCGTCGCAGCGACCACCGTCTGCGCGCCGAGGCGCTTGAGCAGCCCGGCTTCACCATCGCTTTCCGGCAGAAATTTCTTCGACAGCGCGATCGCGCTCGCCGACAGACTCGCGAGCATGCGGTGCGGTCCGCCGCTCGCCGAATCGAACTCGGCCTTGCCCAATTGATCCGCGGTCAGCGCGATCGCCGTTTCGGCGTCGGGCACACGCAGCAAGGCTTCGGCGAGACGCATCAGCGCGAGGCCTTCGGCGCTGGAGATCGGGTACTCGCGCAGCAGCGACTCCATCGCCCAGAACGGCGCTGGCTTGTCGCGCACTGCTTGCACCCAGGGGCGCGCGAGCGTCGCCGCGGCGTTCCAGTCGAGCGCAGCGGCGAGCCGCGCGAGCAGCGCAGCGAGCACCTCGATTTCGTTGCGATAGGGGGTTGGAAGACGCGCGGCAGGCGGAGGAGCGGTGAACATCGGAGCGATCCTGGATAGAACTTATTGCTAGGTTAGCTGCTTCGATCTAGGATTAATCTCCAAAGAAAGCCCACAGCTAAAGCAAACATTCACCATGCCGACTGCCTCATCGTCTGCCGTTTCGATCGACAAGATCGACGCCAAGATTCTGCGCGTGCTGCAAAAAGACGGGCGCATTTCCAACCTCAAGCTGGCCGAAGAAGTGCACCTGTCGCCGACCGCCGTGCTCGAGCGGGTGAAGCGCTTGACGCGCGACGGCTACATCCTCGGCTACGAGGCGAAACTGAATCCGGCCAAGCTCGGCGCCGGCATGCTGGTGTTCATCGAGGTGCTGCTCGACCGCACCGCGCCCGATGTGATGGACACGTTCAAAGCCGCGGTGCAGGTGCGCCCCGAGATCCTCGAATGCCATCTGGTCGCCGGCGGTTTCGACTACCTGATCAAGACGCGAGTCGCCGACATGAGCGCCTACCGCGGCATGATCGGCTCGGTCATCTGGGCGCTGCCCGGCGTGCGCGAGACACGCACTTATGCGGTGATGGAAGAGGTCAAGAGCTCGACGGCATTGCCTGTTTGAGCCTGAGCCGCTCGCCGAAGATCGCGCTGCCCACCCGCACGATCGTCGCGCCTTCGAGAATCGCGGCTTCGAGGTCGGCGCTCATGCCGATCGACAGCGTGTCGAGCGCAAGACCTTCGCTGCGCAATCGTTCCAGCAAATCGCGCAGACGCCGATGCGGCGCGCGCTGCGCATCGAATTCATCGCGAGGATCGGGAATCGCCATCAGGCCGCGCAAGCGAAGCCGCGGCAATGCAGCGACCGCGTGCGCCACCGCGCCGACCTCCGCCGGCAGCAAGCCGCTCTTGCTCGCCTCGCCGCTGATGTTGACTTGCAAGCACAGCTGCAACGGCGGCAGATGCGCCGGCCGATGCTCGGACAAGCGCTGCGCGATTCGCAATCGATCGACCGTGTGCACCCAGTCGAATTGCTCGGCGACGACGCGCGTCTTGTTGCTTTGCACCGGACCGATCAAATGCCACTCGATTTGCGAACGCAAATCAGCGAGCGCGGCAATCTTGGCGACGCCTTCCTGCACGTAGTTTTCGCCGAAGCGCCGTTCACCCGCCGCGAACGCAGCGCGCACTGCTTGTGGCGCGAAGGTCTTGCTGACTGCGAGCAACGTGACGCTTTGCACAGGTCGCCGCGCCTGCTCACATGCACGTGCAATGCGAGCGCGCACTTGTTGTATGTTCGCAGCGATCGTCGCCATAATGCGCCGAGTATCCCGCAGGCCAGCGGCCCGGGGCGCATGCGTTGCGCCGCAGCCCGCATCACACCCGAGCCCATGGACATCACCCAACTGCTGGCGTTTTCGGTCAAGAACAAAGCTTCGGATTTGCACTTGTCGGCGGGACTGCCGCCGATGATTCGCGTGCACGGCGACGTGCGCCGAATCAATGTCGACCCGCTCGAGCACAAGCAAGTGCACGACATGGTCTACGACATCATGAACGACTCGCAGCGCAAGGCGTACGAAGAGACGCTCGAGTGCGACTTCTCGTTCGAGATCCAGGGTCTGGCGCGCTTTCGCGTCAATGCGTTCAACCAGAACCGCGGCTCCGGCGCAGTGTTCCGCACGATCCCGTCGAAGATCTTGACGCTCGAGCAGCTCGCGACGCCGAAGGTGTTCGCCGAGCTCGCGCTGAAGCCGCGCGGCATGGTGCTGGTGACCGGCCCGACGGGCTCGGGCAAGTCAACGACGCTGGCCGCGATGGTCAACCACCTCAACGAGAACGAGTACGGCCACGTGCTGACGGTCGAAGACCCGATCGAGTTCGTCCACGAGTCGAAG
>VBCQ01000242.1 GCA_005882155.1 Betaproteobacteria bacterium | reverse complement strand
CTTCGCGCGCGATCAGCGCCGCGATGGCCGCTTGCGAGCTGCGCAACCCGGCCTCGTCTTCGCGTCGGTCGAGCTCGGCGCCGAGGATGTCGTACCAGGCGCGCATCACGTAGCCGCCGTTGATCGTCACCGGCCGCGTCGGCGCGTGCGGAAAAACGAAGCGCACCGCGCCGAGGCTCGTGAGGTCGAGCTCTTCGGCGACCGGAACGAAGTCGTTGCCGTCGGCACCCAGCCCGTGCAGCACGATGATGCTGGCGCTCGGCGAGTTGCCGGTTTCGATTTCGATCATTTCAAGCGTGGACATGGTGGAACGCAGGAGTGGACAGAGAGATGAACCCGAGTCTACGTGGGTGCGAGCTGTCCTCACTCGTCGAGCATCGCCTGGTGGTGGCTGAGGAAGACGCGGCCGCCGAACCACTGCGACCAGGCGCCGGCGCGCAGCGCGTCGAGCACCGGGCCCTTCACTTCGCTCAAGTCGAGACGTATTCGGCGTGCCGCCAGTGCGTCGTGCAGCGCGCGCAAGGCCTCGAGCCCGCTGAAGTCGATGCGGTTGACCGGCGACATCAGCAGCACCAGACGCCGCGCATCGGGGTGGTGAGCGAGCTGCTGCTCGACCACGTCGACGAGCTGGCGCGCGTTGGTGAACAGGAGGCTCTCGTCGATTCGCAAGCCCATCACGCCGGGCGTGAGCTGAACCTCGTGACGCTCGACGTTGCGATAGTGCTCGGTGCCGGCGACGCGGCCGATCAGCGCGACATGCGGCCGTGCGGTGCGTTGCAGCAGCAAGGCGATCGACGCGGCGACGCCGATCGCGAGTGCCCACGCGACGCCTTGCAGCAGCGTCAGCGCCGCGACGACGATCATCAGCACGCCTTCGCTGCGCGCGTAGCGCCAAGCCTCGCGAAACGGCCGCGGGTCGACCACCGACAGCACCGCGGCGATGATCGTTGCGGCGAGCACGGCATTCGGCAAGACCGCGAGCGGCCGGCCGAGCAGCAGCATCGCGAGGCCCATCAGCGCCGCGGTGAACACGCCGGCCATCCGGGTGCGGCTGCCGGCATCGTGGTTGACGATGCTGCGCGAAAAGCTGCCCGCCACCGGCATGCCGGCGCTGATTGCGGCCGTGAGGTTGGCCGCGGCGAGGCCGGCGAGCTCGCGCCGCGGCTCGACGCGAGCGCCCTCGCGACGCGCCAGCGACTCGGCAACGACGAGGCTGCTGACGAACGCGACCAGCGCGATCAGCAGGGCGCTCGGCAGCATGCGAGTCCACAGCTCGGCATCGAACGACGGCCAGTCGATGCGCGGCGCGAGGTCGGGCAATGCCCCGACGAGTGCGACGCCGTGCGCGCCGGCGTCGGTGAGCAGTGCCACGGCGATCGCGAGCATCAGCACCATCAGCGGAACGAAGCGCGCGAGCAGCGCGGCCCGCGCCGGCCCGACGACGCGGGTCAGCGCGAGCGCCGCATGCCGGCGCGCCAGCCACAGCGCGAGCAGTGCCGCCACGCCGTAGAGTGCGGTCAACGGCGTCCAGCGCGCGGCGGCTTGCGACCATGTGGCAACGAGCTGCGGCAGATTCGACCCATGTGCCGACGCGCCAAGAAGACCCGGCAGCTGGCTCAACGCGATCGACACCGTCGCGCCGGTCTCGAAGCCGTGCAACACCGGCACGCTGAGCAGCGAGGCGAGCGCATCGAGACGCAGCCAGGCCGCGGCGGCCAACAGCAAGCCGACCTCGGCCGCCAGCACGAGAGCCGCATCCTGCGCCGACACACCGGCAGGCGCCTGCGCCAGCGCCTGCGAAATCATCAGCGCGAGCACCGCGACCGGGCCGACGCCGAGCACCGGGCTGGAGCCGAGCGCCGCGTACGCCACCAGCGGCAACAGGCTCGCGTAGAGACCGACCTGCGGCGGCAGACCTGCGAGCAGCGCGTAGGCCAGGCTTTGCGGAATCAGCAGCACCGCGACGATGCAGGCCGCGAGCAAATCGTCGCGCAGCGCGTTGCGCGCGTAGCGGCGGGCGCGGGTTGCGAGGTCGTGCGCGGTTCGCATTCTGCTAATGTATTTGGCGCCGCGCGTCGTACAGTCGCGGCTGCCAAGCACGCCACGCATGACCGAACCGCCACGCTCACCTCGCCCTGCCATCAGTTGCGTGATGCCAGCCTTCAACGAGGCCGAAAACCTGCCGCTGGTGCTCGCCGACGTGACGCATCAACTCGCTGAGCTGACCTCGCGCTGGGAGCTGATCGTCGTCGACGACGGCAGCCGCGACGCGACGCCGGCGGCGATGTTGCCGTGGCTCGTGCAGCCGGGCGTTCGCTACGTTCGACTGTCGCGCAACTTCGGCAAGGAAGCAGCGCTGACCGCCGGCATCGACCGCGCCGAGGGCGAGGTCGTGCTGCTGATGGACGCCGACGGCCAGCACCCGCCGACGCTGCTGCCGCGCATGCTCGATGCCTGGGTCCGCGGCGCCGACATGGTCTGCACGGCGCGCGTCTCGCGCAGCGACGAGACCTGGCGCAAGCGTGTCGGCACGCGGCTCTTTTATCGCATCGTCAACTCGAACCCGTCGGTGCAGATTCCGATCAACGCCGGCGACTTTCGCTTGATGGATCGGCGCGTCGTCGACGCATTGAAGTCGCTGCCCGAGCGCAACCGCTTCATGAAGGGGCTGTACGCCTGGGTCGGGTTTCGCAACGAGATCATCGACTACCAGCCGGCAGAACGGCTGTCGGGACAGAGCAGCTTTTCGATGAAGGGGCTGACGCGTCTCGCGTTCACCGGCGTGACCGCGTTCACCAATTTGCCGCTGCGCTTGTGGAGCGCGCTCGGCGCGTTGGTCGCGATGTTCGCGTTCCTGCTCGCGGTGTGGATCGTCATCGAGTACTTCGTCTACGGCAACAACGTTCCGGGCTGGGCGACGCTGGTGACCGGCATGGCTTTCTTCAGCGGCGTGCAACTGCTGTCGATCGGCATCCTCGGCGAATACGTCGGTCGCATCTTCGACGAAGTCAAGCAGCGCCCGGTCTACATCGTCGGCGCCGAAGCCGGGCGCGGCGCGATCGGCGCGACGAGCAATCGAGCGCAATGACGCGGGTGCTGACGCTGTGCGCCGACGACTTCGGCATGTCGGCGGGCGTGTCGCGCGGCATTGCGCGCTTGGCGGCGTCGCATCGCTTGAGCGCGATTTCGTGCCTCGCGAATGCGAAGCAGTGGCGAGTCAATGCGCCGCTGCTCGCCGACCTGACGACGTCGATTCAGGTCGGACTGCACTTCAATCTCACCGAAGGCGAGCCGTGCAGCGGCGAGCTCAAGCGCGTCTGGCCGCGACTGCCGGCGTTGCCGAAGCTGATTACGCTCGCGCATCTGCGCGCGCTGCCGCGTGCTGCGCTGGCAGCCGAGTTCGCCGCGCAGTGGGCGGCGTTCAGCGACATCCGCGGCGCCGAGCCTGCGTTCGTCGACGGTCACCAGCATGTGCATCATCTGCCGCTGGTTCGCGATGTCGTGCTGGCTGCGCTCGACAACGAGCGCACGGCAGTGCGCAACACGGGGCGCGTCCTTGGCCCCGGCTTCGCCGTCAAGCGCGCATTGATTGCCGGCACCGGGGGCCGCGCGCTGCAACGCGCGCTCGCGCGACGCGGCATCGCGCACAACGCCGCGCTGCTCGGCGTCTACGACTTCGACTCGACCGACTATCGCGCGCTGATGCAGCAGTGGCTGGCGGCGTTGCCGAGCGCCGGCGCTCTGCTGTTTTGCCACCCCGGCGACGCCGACGCGAGCGTGCCCGATGCGATCGCCAGCGCGCGGGTTCGCGAAGCCGCTTACCTCGCAAGCGGAGCGTTCAGCGACGACCTCGCTGCGGCGAACGTCACGCTCGGCGCAGCGTGGCGCGTCAGCGAAACGTCCACGCGCGATTGATCGCGAAGGTCAGCAGCAACGCGAGCAGCGTCGCGATCACTTGCGCCGCGAGATAGTGCAAGTCGAGCGCGACGCCGGCGGCGACCACCGCCATCCCGAACAGCGCGCCGGCGAGCGCCGTGCCCTGGAACTTGACCCAGGCCGGCGCGACCGCGCCCTGATGCGCGAACGTGAATCCGCGGTTGCCGAAGAACGCCACCTGCGCGCCGACCACTGCACCGAGTCCCGAGCCGAGAAACGCCGGCCAGTGCGCCCATTCGACCGCCGCCGCGAGGAGCGCGTAGTGCACCGCCGTCGCGAGCGCGCCGACCAAGGTGTAGCGGGCGAGGCGCTGCATTGGTGTCAGCTGCAGCGGCGGCCGCTCGCATGCACGAGCAGCGCGTCGGCGTCGACATGCACGGTCGTCGCGCCGGGCAGTGCCGCGACGCGCGCTGCATCCGACGGCTTCAGCACAAACCACACGGCATGCGAGTGACAGGTCAATTCGGCGAGCCGCTCGATCGGCCACAGCAGCTCGCGAGCACGCTCGATGTCGAAGCGGCCGGCGTCGTAGAGCTCCTTGCGCCAGTTGTCGTGCTGCGGCAGCAGCGGATCGGCCCAGTCGCTTGCGACGATCGGTGGCTGCGTCAGGCCGGCGTAGAACGGCAAGTCGTAGAACATGTGGTCGACGAACACGACGCGGTCGCCCGGCGCGATCCGTGCGGCCAGCGCCGCGGCGGCGGGCCGGCTCGAATGCGGCGCCTTCCACGCGAGCGCGCCGACCAGCGCGAGGCTCGCAAGCGCCGACAGCGCGAGCGTCACGCGCAGGCCACGCGGATGGCGCGCGACCCCCAAGCTCAACAACAAGCACCACGGCGCGAGCGCAGGCAGCACATAGCCGATCAGCTTCGAGCTCGGCAGCGAGAAGAAGCCGACGACGACGACGACCCACCAAAGATAAAGCGCGAGCCGCGCCGGCGGCATCGCAGCGCGCTCGCGCCAGGCAAGCGGCAGCCATGCGCTCCACGGCAGCGTGACGAGCGGCAGCATCACGACGAAGAACCAGGCGGGGCGCACATTGTTGAACGTCATCAGCGCGAAGCGGCGAAAGTGCTGCTCGACGATGAAGTAGTCGAAGAATCCCGCGTAGCGCTGCTGCATCGCGACGAACCACGGCAGCGCGAGGATCGCGAAGGCGAGCAAGCCGAGCGGATGCAGCAGGCGCAGCAGCTCGCGCCAGCGCCGTTGCGCGAGCAGCCACGGAGCGACGATCAAGGCCGGCAGCACGACGCCGATCAGTCCCTTCGCGAGCACCGCCAACGCCGCCAGGCACCAGGCGGCGACGACCCAGCGCAGCGGCACCGAAACGTCGTCGACCGCGCGGACGAAGGCGAGAACCGCCGCAGCGATCAGCCCACCGACCAGCATGTCGAGGTTGGCGTACTGCGCCGCGCCGAAGAAGAACGGGCAGCTCGCGAGCACCAGCAGCGCGACCGCTGCAGCACGCTCGCCATGCCAGCGGCGCGCCGCGAAGAACAGCGCCGCCCCCATGACCCAGGCGCCGACAAAGGATGCGAAGCGGGCGCTGAAGGGGTTCACGCCGAACACCGCCATCGCGCCCATGTCGAGCCAGTAGAACAGCGGCGGCTTGTGGAAGAACGGCAAGCCGTTGAGCAGCGGCGTCAGCCACTCGCCGTGCAGCAGCATGTCGCGCGCGACGTTGGCATAGCGGCCTTCGTCGGGCAACAGCAGCGGCCGCGCGCCCATCGTCGCGAGCAGCCAGAGCGCGAGCAAGGTCAGCGCGCGCGGCGGGCTGCTCCAGCGGTCAGTGATGTTGGCGGCGGTTGCGGACACCGGCGGATTACATCATCCGATTCAGTCCACCTTGGCGCCCGACACCTTCACGACCCGCGCCCACTTCTTCGTCTCCGCCGCGATAAAGCCAGCGAATTGCGCCGGCGTCGAGCCGCTCGGGATCGCGCCTTGCGACAGCAGCCGCTCTTTCAGTGCCGGCGTTCCGAGCGCCTTGGCGCATTCCTGCTGGATGCGATTGACGATGTCGCTCGGCGTGCCGGCCGGCGCGAGCAGGCCGAACCAAGAGCTCGCGTCGAAGCCGGGCAACGGGCCGGCTTCGGCGATCGTCGGCAGGTCGGGCACTGCCGCGCTGCGCTGCGCGCTCGTCACCGCCAGCGCCTTCAGCTTGCCGGCTCTGATCTGCGGCAGCGCCGACGGCAGGTTGTCGAACATCAGGTCCATCGTGCCGCCGATCAGGTCGAGCAACGCCGGGCCCGATCCGCGGTACGGGAAGTGGAGCATGAAGGTCCCGGTCATCGCCTTGAACAGCTCGCCGCTCAAATGAATCGAGGTGCCGTTGCCGCTCGACGCCATGTTGAGCTTGCCCGGGTTGGCCTTCGCGTAGCGGATCAGGTCGGGCACCGAATTGATCTTCAGCGCCTCGGCCTTCGCCGGGTTCATCACCAGCACGTTCGGCACGCCCGCCACCAGCGTGATCGGCGCGAAGTCCTTGATCGGGTCGTAGGGCATCTTCGGGAACAGCGACTGGTTGATGCCGTGCGTGCCGACGGTGCCCATCAGCAAGGTGTAGCCGTCGGGTGGCGACTTGGCGACGAGGTCGGCGCCGACATTGCCGCCGGCGCCCGGCTTGTTGTCGACGATGAAGGTCTGGCCGAAGGCGCGGCCGAGCTCAGGCGCGAGCGCACGCGCGAGGATGTCGGTCGTGCCGCCGGGCGGGAACGGCACGACGATGCGCACCGGCCTCGTCGGCCACGCAGTCTGCGCCGGCGAGATGGCGGGCAACCCGGCGCTGCCGGCAAGAGCGAGAAGATGGCGTCGCGAAAGCATCGGCATGGCGTGACGGTCCCCGAACGGTGCGGCAATATCACACAGTGTCGCGTGAAGCCGCTGTGCCCGCGAGTGAGGGCTTGCCCGATGATTAGGAGCAAACTCGCCTGTAAACATTAACGTCTAGCCAGCACGCAGCGCATCTGACACAGTTGTTCCATCCTCAGTCGCAGTCGTCGTTTGAGCACTCCCCCGTCCGCACCCGTCACCTATCCCGAACTCGGCGCGATCATTCGCCGCGTGCAGTCGCGCTTTATCCGCGCCGCGCCGACCCATGACATCTTCGACCCGCTGCTGACCGACCTGCTCGAGTTCACCGGCAGCGAATACGGCTTCATCGCCGATGTGCTGACCGATCCTGCCGACGGCCACCGCTTCGTTCGCATCATCGTGCTGACCGACATCAGCTGGAACTACGTCACGCGAGCCATCCTCGATCGGCAGCGCAGCGGCGAGCAGGCGCTCGAGTTCCACAACTTGAGCACGCTGTTCGGCGCCGCGGTCAGCTCCGGCGTGCCGGTCATCGCCAACGATCCGAAGGCCGACCCGCGACGCGGCGGCCTGCCGCCGGGCCACCCGGGCATGGACGCGTTTCTCGGCGTGCCGCTGTTCCACGGTGGCGACATGGTCGGCCTGGTTGGGCTGGCCAACCGCACCGGCGGCTACGACGCGGCGCTGGTCGAGTTCCTGCAGCCGCTGTTCGCGAGCGTCGCCAACATCATCGGCGCGGTGCGAACCGAGGAAGCGCGCCGCCACGCCGAGCAGGCCTTGCGCGACAGCGAGGAGCGGCTGCGAACGACCTTCGAGATGGCCGCGGTCGGCATCGCCCACATCGCGCCCGACGGGCGCTATCAGCGCGTTAACCGGCACCTGTGCCAGCTGCTCGGCTACACCCGCGAAGAGCTGTCGACGATGCGCTACCAGGACGTGACGATCGCCGACGACCTGCCGGCGAGCGAAGCCTACGTGCAATGCCTGCTCGACGGCGATGCGCCGAGCTATGCGCTGGAAAAGCGCTACCGGCATCGCAGCGGCGCGATCGTCTGGGCCAGCGTGTCGATCGCGATGGTCCGCGATGCGGCCGGTGCGCCGGCCTACTTCGTCTCGGTGATCGAGGACATCACGCCGCGCAAGCAGACCGAGGCGGCGATGCTCGCCGCTCGCGCTGCCGAGCGCGCCAACGCGGCGAAAACCGAGTTCCTCTCGCGCATGAGCCACGAGCTGCGCACGCCGCTGAACGCGGTGCTCGGCTTTGCGCAGCTGCTGCAGATGGACGCCAAGCAGCCGCTGAGCAGCGAGCAGCAGACGCGGGTTCACCACATCGAGAACGCCGGCGTGCACTTGCTCGCGATGATCAACGACGTGCTCGATCTGTCGCGCATCGAAAGCGGCAGCATGCAGCCGACGACGACGACGACCCACCAAAGATAAAGCGCGAGCCGCGCCGGCGGCATCGCAGCGCGCTCGCGCCAGGCGAGCGGCAGCCACGCGCTCCACGGCAGCGTGACGAGCGGCAGCATCACGACGAAGAACCAGGCGGGGCGCACATTGTTGAACGTCATCAGCGCGAAGCGGCGAAAGTGCTGCTCGACGATGAAGTAGTCGAAGAATCCCGCGTAGCGCTGCTGCATCGCGACGAACCACGGCAGCGCGAGGATCGCGAAGGCGAGCAAGCCGAGCGGATGCAGCAGGCGCAGCAGCTCGCGCCAGCGCCGTTGCGCGAGCAGCCACGGAGCGACGATCAAGGCCGGCAGCACGACGCCGATCAGTCCCTTCGCGAGCACCGCCAACGCCGCCAGGCACCAGGCGGCGACGACCCAGCGCAGCGGCACCGAAACGTCGTCGACCGCGCGGACGAAGGCGAGAACCGCCGCAGCGATCAGCCCACCGACCAGCATGTCGAGGTTGGCGTACTGCGCCGCGCCGAAGAAGAACGGGCAGCTCGCGAGCACCAGCAGCGCGACCGCTGCAGCACGCTCGCCATGCCAGCGGCGCGCCGCGAAGAACAGCGCCGCCCCCATGACCCAGGCGCCGACAAAGGATGCGAAGCGGGCGCTGAAGGGGTTCACGCCGAACACCGCCATCGCGCCCATGTCGAGCCAGTAGAACAGCGGCGGCTTGTGGAAGAACGGCAAGCCGTTGAGCAGCGGCGTCAGCCACTCGCCGTGCAGCAGCATGTCGCGCGCGACGTTGGCATAGCGGCCTTCGTCGGGCAACAGCAGCGGCCGCGCGCCCATCGTCGCGAGCAGCCAGAGCGCGAGCAAGGTCAGCGCGCGCGGCGGGCTGCTCCAGCGGTCAGTGATGTTGGCGGCGGTTGCGGACACCGGCGGATTACATCATCCGATTCAGTCCACCTTGGCGCCCGACACCTTCACGACCCGCGCCCACTTCTTCGTCTCCGCCGCGATAAAGCCAGCGAATTGCGCCGGCGTCGAGCCGCTCGGGATCGCGCCTTGCGACAGCAGCCGCTCTTTCAGTGCCGGCGTTCCGAGCGCCTTGGCGCATTCCTGTTGGATGCGATTGACGATGTCGCTCGGCGTGCCGGCCGGCGCGAGCAGGCCGAACCAAGAGCTCGCGTCGAAGCCGGGCAACGGGCCGGCTTCGGCGATCGTCGGCAGGTCGGGCACTGCCGCGCTGCGCTGCGCGCTCGTCACCGCCAGCGCCTTCAGCTTGCCGGCTCTGATCTGCGGCAGCGCCGACGGCAGGTTGTCGAACATCAGGTCCATCGTGCCGCCGATCAGGTCGAGCAACGCCGGGCCCGATCCGCGGTACGGGAAGTGGAGCATGAAGGTCCCGGTCATCGCCTTGAACAGCTCGCCGCTCAAATGAATCGAGGTGCCGTTGCCGCTCGACGCCATGTTGAGCTTGCCCGGGTTGGCCTTCGCGTAGCGGATCAGGTCGGGCACCGAATTGATCTTCAGCGCCTCGGCCTTCGCCGGGTTCATCACCAGCACGTTCGGCACGCCCGCCACCAGCGTGATCGGCGCGAAGTCCTTGATCGGGTCGTAGGGCATCTTCGGGAACAGCGACTGGTTGATGCCGTGCGTGCCGACGGTGCCCATCAGCAAGGTGTAGCCGTCGGGTGGCGACTTGGCGACGAGGTCGGCGCCGACATTGCCGCCGGCGCCCGGCTTGTTGTCGACGATGAAGGTCTGGCCGAAGGCGCGGCCGAGCTCAGGCGCGAGCGCACGCGCGAGGATGTCGGTCGTGCCGCCGGGCGGGAACGGCACGACGATGCGCACCGGCCTCGTCGGCCACGCAGTCTGCGCCGGCGAGATGGCGGGCAACCCGGCGCTGCCGGCAAGAGCGAGAAGATGGCGTCGCGAAAGCATCGGCATGGCGTGACGGTCCCCGAACGGTGCGGCAATATCACACAGTGTCGCGTGAAGCCGCTGTGCCCGCGAGTGAGGGCTTGCCCGATGATTAGGAGCAAACTCGCCTGTAAACATTAACGTCTAGCCAGCACGCAGCGCATCTGACACAGTTGTTCCATCCTCAGTCGCAGTCGTCGTTTGAGCACTCCCCCGTCCGCACCCGTCACCTATCCCGAACTCGGCGCGATCATTCGCCGCGTGCAGTCGCGCTTTATCCGCGCCGCGCCGACCCATGACATCTTCGACCCGCTGCTGACCGACCTGCTCGAGTTCACCGGCAGCGAATACGGCTTCATCGCCGATGTGCTGACCGATCCTGCCGACGGCCACCGCTTCGTTCGCATCATCGTGCTGACCGACATCAGCTGGAACTACGTCACGCGAGCCATCCTCGATCGGCAGCGCAGCGGCGAGCAGGCGCTCGAGTTCCACAACTTGAGCACGCTGTTCGGCGCCGCGGTCAGCTCGGGCGTGCCGGTCATCGCCAACGATCCGAAGACCGACCCGCGGCGCGGCGGCCTGCCGCCGGGCCACCCGGGCATGGACGCGTTTCTCGGCGTGCCGCTGTTCCACGGTGGCGACATGGTCGGCCTGGTTGGGCTGGCCAACCGCACCGGCGGCTACGACGCGGCGCTGGTCGAGTTCCTGCAGCCGCTGTTCGCGAGCGTCGCCAACATCATCGGCGCGGTGCGAACCGAGGAAGCGCGCCGCCACGCCGAGCAGGCCTTGCGCGACAGCGAGGAGCGGCTGCGAACGACCTTCGAGATGGCCGCGGTCGGCATCGCCCACATCGCGCCCGACGGGCGCTATCAGCGCGTTAACCGGCACCTGTGCCAGCTGCTCGGCTACACCCGCGAAGAGCTGTCGACGATGCGCTACCAGGACGTGACGATCGCCGACGACCTGCCGGCGAGCGAAGCCTACGTGCAATGCCTGCTCGACGGCGATGCGCCGAGCTATGCGCTGGAAAAGCGCTACCGGCATCGCAGCGGCGCGATCGTCTGGGCCAGCGTGTCGATCGCGATGGTCCGCGATGCGGCCGGTGCGCCGGCCTACTTCGTCTCGGTGATCGAGGACATCACGCCGCGCAAGCAGACCGAGGCGGCGATGCTCGCCGCTCGCGCTGCCGAGCGCGCCAACGCGGCGAAAACCGAGTTCCTCTCGCGCATGAGCCACGAGCTGCGCACGCCGCTGAACGCGGTGCTCGGCTTTGCGCAGCTGCTGCAGATGGACGCCAAGCAGCCGCTGAGCAGCGAGCAGCAGACGCGGGTTCACCACATCGAGAACGCCGGCGTGCACTTGCTCGCGATGATCAACGACGTGCTCGATCTGTCGCGCATCGAAAGCGGCAGCATGCCGCTCACGACGACGACGGTCGCGCTGCCGGCACTGGTCGACGAAGCGCTCGCGCTCGTCGCGACCGCGGCGCGCGACGCCGACGTGCGCCTGCTCGTCGAGCCGCCGCCGGCGGAGTCGAGCGGCAACGCGGTGCGCGCCGATCATCTGCGCTTGCGCCAGGTCCTCGTCAACCTGCTCAGCAACGCGATCAAGTACAACCGGCGCGACGGCACGGCCACCGTGCGCTGGGGCGTGGCCGCCGACGGCGCGGTGCAGCTGCAGGTCAGCGACACCGGCCAAGGCTTGAGTGCCGAGCAGCGCGCGCATTTGTTCGAGCCGTTCAACCGGCTCGGGGCCGAGCGCAGCGGCATCGAAGGCACCGGCATCGGCCTCGTCGTCACGCAACGTCTGGTGCAGTTGATGCGCGGCACGATCGCGGTCGACAGCGTGCCGGGGCATGGCAGCTGCTTCAGCGTGTCGTTGCCGAGCGCGCATGCCGAGGAGGCCGAGCCGGCCGCCGCCGAGGCGAGCCCCGACAGCGCACCGCCGCGCGACGCGACGCGGCGCACCGTGCTCTACGCCGAAGACAACCCGATGAATGTCGACCTGGTGCGCGAGGTGCTGAACATGCGGCCGCAGTGTCGCCTGCTGGTGGCGCGCAACGGCCGCGAAGCGCTGACGATCGCGCGCCGCGAGCGGCCCGATCTGATGCTGCTCGACATGCATCTCGGCGACATGAGTGGCCTGCAGGTGATGCAGCGCCTGTCGCACGAAGGCGTGCTCGCCGACGTGCCCTGCGTCGCGCTGTCGGCCGACGCGATGCCCGCCCCGATCGACGCCGCGGTGCGCGCCGGCTTCAAGGCCTACCTGACGAAGCCGCTCGACGTCGGCGCCTTCTTGCGCTGCATCGATGAGTTGCTGTTGTCGGCGCAGCCTGCCGGCCTCCGGCCGGCGCCGGGTTAAGGCCCCGGGGCCTAAGGCCCGGGTGTCTGCCGCAACGTCACGCGGCCTTCATGCCAGCTGCGGTCGAAGTCGGCTTCGATCGCATGCAGCGATTGCGCATCGCCGGCCGACGCGGCGACCAGGCCGACGGCGCGGTTGCGGCCGTGGCTCTTCGCGGTGTACAGCGCCATGTCGGCCAAGTTCACCGCCTGCTCCCACGGCACCGGCACCGCATATGGCGGCAACGGAAAGCGCGCATAGCCGACCGACGTCGTGACGCGCAGCGAATGGCCGTCGACGAGAAACGGCGTCGCGCCGATGCTCGCGAGCACACGCGCGGCGAGCTGGTCGGTCTGCTCGGTGGTCAGCTTGGCGGCGACGATCAGGAACTCTTCGCCGCCCCAGCGAACGACCAGGTCGTCGCCGCGCACCACCTCATTCAAGCGTTTGGCGACCTCGACCAGAACGACGTCGCCGGCGGCGTGGCCATGGCCGTCGTTGATGTGCTTGAAGTGGTCGATGTCCACCAGCAGCAGCGCGCCCGACAGGCCCGCCACCGCTTGCTGCGATGCCTGCATCACCGCGTGGAAGTGGCGCCGGTTCGCCAGGTTGGTCAGCGGATCGCGCTCGCTTTGCACCCGCAGCTTGGCATGGCTCGCCTCGAGCTGGCGCTGCGTCTCGCGAACGCGCCGGTACAGCATGACGACGAGCAGCGCCGACAGCGCCATCACCGCCGCGGCGGCGAGCCAGATACGCTGCAGCAGGTCGCGGTTCGCGAGCGCCGCGGTCTTCACCGCGTTGTCGCGGTTCAGCAGATCGATGCTGCGCTGCTTCGCCTCGGCGTCGTAGCGGGTCTGCATTTCCTTCAGCGATGCATTGCGGTTCAGCGTCAGCACTTCGGCGGCGAGCGCGCGTTCGCGGTGGAACAGCTCGAGCGCGCCGCGCGCATCGCCGGCGGCGACGAGCGCATCGCCGAATTCGCGCAGGCTCGTCAGCTGATCGGCGGTCGCGCCGCTGCGCTGCCACATCGCCATCACGCGGGCGAAGTCCTGCTTGCCTTCGGCGATGCGGTTCAGGCCGATCTTCGCGAGGCCCGCGTTGTTGATCAGCACCCGCTCGGCGCGCAGGTCGTTGAACGCGCGCACCGTCGGCAGCGCCGCGTCAGCGGCACGCAATGCGTCGGCCGGACGCCGGCGCTTGGCGTAGATGTCGCTCAGGTTGCCGAGCAGCTGCGCCTCGAGGCGCAGCGCGCCGGCTTGCTGGGCGAGCGTCAACGCGTCCTCGGTCGCGTGCAGCGTCGACTCGCGGTCGCCGCGCGCATCGGCCACCCGCGCTTCGTTGCTGCGAACGCGCGCCATCAGCACCGGGTCGGCGATCGCGGCCGCCATCCGCTTGGCTTGCGCGATCGCGCGCAGGCCGTTGTCGGCCTGACCGTCGCGCATCGCGGCGTAGGCGAGCAGGCTCAGGCTGTAGGTCTTGCGCCAGGCATCGCCGGCCCAGTCGGCGAGCTCGAACGCCGCCTGCGAATGCGCCACCGACACAGCGGCCTGGCCGAGGCTGATCGAGCGCCGCTCGAGCACATGCAGCGCGCGCCATACCGAGCGGTAGTCGCAGGGCGGCGCCGGTCCGCTCGGGTCGGCGGTCGAGTGCAATGCGGTGCGGATCGCCGGCGGGCAACCGGGCTGGTAGGCGGTCAGCGCCGAGCGCGCGAGCGCCGCGCCGACATCGAGCTGACCTGCGTTTTCGGCGACCAGCGCACGCACCAGGTTCGACGCCGCTGCAGCGAGCGGGTCGCCGGTCTCGCGCGACAGCGTCAGCAGCCGCTCGGCGAGCGCGCCGGCTTCGGTCGCGCGCCCGGCCTGGGCCTCGATCGTCGCCGAGGCTTGCAGAAAGAGGCGCCGCGTCGCGACCGCGTTGTCGGCCATTCGACTCAGCGGCTCGAGCGCAGCCAGCGCCTCCACCGGGTGCTCGAAGCCGTTGCGCACCAGCAGGTCGACGCGATCTTCGAGCGCGCCGGCCACGTAGCCGGCGTTCGGCGACGCGGTGAGCAGCGCGCTCGGCGGCGCGGCCAGTGCCGACGACGCGCAGAGATGCAGCACAGTCGCGACGAGCGCGAGCCGCCTCATGCAGCGGCTTCCATCGGCACCGGCCCTTGCAGCAAGGTCAACGTGACGCGCCCTTCGCGCCACGCGTCTTCGAGGGCGCGCGTGATCTCGTCGAGCCGGCCCTCGTCTTGCGCGTGCAGCAGTCGAACGCCGTAGGCGCGATTGCGGCCATGCGCCTTGGCCAGATACATCGCGGTGTCGACGAGGTTGATCGCGCGCTCCCACGACACCGCGAGCAAGGTCGGCTCGATCGGGAAGGTCGCGAAGCCGATCGATCCGGTGACGCCGATCGCGCGGCCCTCATAGGTGACCGGCGCGCCGGCCATCGCGCTCAGCATGCGCTGCGCCAGCGCCTCGACGCGGTCCGGCGCGAGCGCGCGCACGACGACGAGGAATTCCTCGCCGCCCCAGCGAACGATCAGGTCCTGCTCGCGCAGCGTGTCGCGCAGGCGGCGCGCGATCTCGACCAGCACCGCGTCGCCGGCGGCATGGCCGTGGACGTCGTTGATGCGCTTGAAGTGATCGATGTCGACCAGGAACACCGTGCCGGCGAGCTTGCCGTCGGCGGCGAGCTGCTTCATCGCGGCCTGGAAATGGCGCCGATTGGCGAGGCCGGTCAGCGGGTCGCGCTCGCTTTGCACGAGCAGCAATTGGTTGGTCGACGCGAGCGCCGCGTTGCTGCGCCGGACCTTGCGGTAGAGCATCACGACGACGCCGAGACTGAGCACGAAGGTCGCGGCGAGCAGCCACCACAGGCGCTGCTGCAGGTCGCGCTGGCGCAGCTGCTCGCCCTTCAACTCGTTCTCGCGATTGAGCAGCGCAATGTCGCGGGTGCGTCGCTCGGCGTCGTAGCGCTCCTGCATTTCGACGATCGCCTTTTGCTGGTCGCGCTGCAGGATCTCGTCGTTGAGCTGTCGATGCTTGTGAAATGCCCGCGCTGCACCGGCGAAGTCGCCGGCTTTCTCGAGGTAGACGCCGAGCTCGCTGTAGGCCATCGCGACGCCGCCGAGCGCACCGCGCCGCTCGTCGATCGCGATGGCCTCGTTGACGAAGCGCTTGCCGGCGTCGAAGTCCTTCAGCGAGATGTGGGCGAGGCCGATGTTCGCGAGCGCCACCGTTTCGCCGCTGGTGTCGCGCAGCTCGCGGGTCAGCGGCAGTGCCTGCTCGGCGAGCATCAGCGCGGTCTTGTACTGTCCGCTCTTCAGATAGAAGTCCGACAGGTTGGCGAGGTACAGCGCCTCGTCGGACTTTGCGCCGGCGCGCCGCGCCGCATCGATCGCGGCCTGCATCTCGCGCCGCTCGCCTTCGCGGTCGCCGGCCTCGTCGCGCAGGATGCCTTGCATGTTGTGGGCCCGGCCGAGCGCAGTGAAGTCCTGCGCGCGCTCGGCGATGGCGAGCGCTTCGGCGTTCAGGCTCAGCGCGCGGTCGATCTGCTTGGCCTGGAAGTAGCTGTAGGCGAGGCTGCTGCGCGCCATCGCCTGACGCCACGCGACGCCGAGCTGGTCGCAAAGCTTCAGCGCCTCGTGGCCGAAGCGCACCGCGTCTTCGAGCTTGCCCGCGTCGTCGCGAATCTTCGCTTGCGTCGCGATGAAGCGCAGCCGCGTCAGCGCGGGCGCGTCGGCAGCGAGGCGCGAGATCGCGTCGCCGATCAGCGCGTCGGCGCGCTGCAGATTGCCGCGCATCGACACTGCGCGGGCGCGAACCAGCAATGCCGCGGCGCCGGCGGCGCGCGCATTGGCGGCGTCGATGCTGCGTGCCCATTCGTCGAGCTGCTGGGCGATGGCTTCGGCGGCGTCGGGCTCTTGCGCGGCGGCGAGCAAGTTGCCGCGCACCGTCAGCAGCTCGAGCCGCTCGGCGCCGAACGGTGCGGTCTCGCTTTGCAGCTGCGCCAGCAGCGCCGCCGCGGCGCGCGGGTCGGCGTTGCCGCGGCCTTCGATCGCGGCGATTCGCTCGATCGTCGTCGGCCAGCTCGAGGCCGATGCAGCCGACGCCGGCGTGGTGACTCCAGATGCCGGTTGGGCCGCCGCCGATGTCGCGAGCAGCGCCCCGATCAGCAGCGATCCGATGGCGCGGCCGCGCGTGCGGCGGCTCGCACCTGCCGCTACGATGTGCCGACGACCGCTGCTAGCCGAGCCCGACATGACGCCCGAAACCCCCGCTTCCGATTCGACTCTTTTGTATTGGGAGGATTTTCGCGAAGGCGAGGTCCGCGAGTTCGGTCAAATGTCGGTGAAACGCGACGATATCGTGCGGTTTGCCGCGGAATTCGACCCGCAGCCGTTCCATCTGGATGAAGCAGCTGCTGCCCAGACGATGTTCGGCGGACTGATTGCGAGCGGCTGGCACACCGCGGCGATGGCGATGCGAATGATGTGCGACGAATATTTGCTGCGCTCGGCGAGCCTCGGCTCGCCGGGGCTCGAGACCCTCAAGTGGCTGCAGCCGGTTCGACCCGGCGACACCTTGCACACGCGCCTGACGATCCTCGAAACGCGGCCGCTGCAGAGCCGGCCCGGCGTCGGGCTCCTCAAGAGTCGCCACGAGGTACTGAATCAGCGCGGCGAGACCGTCATGCTGATGGAAGGCTTCGGGATGATGCGTCGTCGGCCGGCGGCTTGAGACCGAACCTATGCGCCAGCAGGAGATGAAAAAAAGAAGGGGAGCGGGACAGTGGTGCCGGGGACTCGCTCTCTCCTACCCCCGGCCTGCCCGCTCCCCTTGACGTCAATCGTTCGACCGGCTCACGAAGGTCGGGCCTTCGTCGGGCTCAGTCGATCAGTGCTTCACTTGACGTCTTGAGCGCCGGGGCGCAAAAACAGGCACAGCTGCGCGGGCGCGCGGCTGGATTGAAGAACCTGGAATGAGCGTGCCGGGCCGACCGGCGATGCGGTCGAAACGCGGCGCGGCTCGTTGGCCGAGCTGCCCGGCTTGATCAACTTGGACACTCGCGCGACGAAGGGGATGGGGGGCATGGCGTTCTCCTGGCTCAACGGGCGGTGAATTCGCTGGGCGCGAACGCCGCAGGTGACGGCAGCGTCAAGGCGCTGGCGGCGCGGCTGACCCAGCCGCTCAAGTCCAGCGTCGAGGGCAGGCGCAACGCGGTCGTCGGTGTCAGACGCAGCAGCGATGACGCGCCGCCGCGGCAGGCCGGCGTGATCCGGCGTGCATGGCGGCCATTGCTGTTGGCGCTGCGGGCGGGGCGAAGGCGGGAGATGGGAGACAACATGGCAACGACATCCTGTGTTGGCGCCGGGCCCATGCCGTCAGCGCTCGTGCCTTCACAGGCGCAGCTTCCGTGCCAGCGCTTTTGCGCTCAGGCGTACTCCGGGCACCCGCTTGTCGGACAAATTTCGCCGCGCCGTTTCAGTTGCCGTGCCGAATCACGGCGAAACGGTGAGGCCTTGTTACCGCGCTGACCGGATGTGTCAGCGGAAATGGGCGACGACCGCTTGCGCGACGCCGCCGTCGTCGAGCACCCGGCGATGGCTCAGGCCCTGGGTCGGATGCATCCGCGCGTCGGCCAGCGCGCGGGCCCAGCGTTGGCCGGCGGAGAACGGCGCGACGCGATCGTTCTCATCGTGAACGATGAGCGAGCGTTGCGCCACGCGTGACCCCAACCAGTCGGGCTCGAACTCGGCCAGCGGCACGCCTTCGGTGAGCTCGATGCGCTCACGCATCCGGTCCGACGCGTCGTCGGCGAGACCGAAGCTGCCGGCGAACCAGCGCAGGAACAGCGCCGGCGGCGCCGACGGCGCGACGAGCACGAGGCGCTTCGCCGGCAGCCCGCGGGCCGCGGTGTGCAGCGCGGCAACGGCGCCGAGCGAATGCGCGACGACACCATGCCACGGCCCGAAGCGCGACGTCGCGCTGTGAATCGCGCGGGTGAATTGCGGCAAGGTCGATCGCCAGCCGCCGCTGCGGCCGTGGCCGGGAAAGTCCAGCAGCACTGGGTCGAAGCCCGCGGCCGCGAGCGCGTCGCCGATGGGTTGCATCTGCTGCCCGCTGCCAGCCCAGCCATGAACCAGCAGCACGCGGGGTCGGCCGGCCTCGACATCGGCGCGCCGGTAGCTCGCCAGCGTGACGCCTTCGAACGGCCATGCGCTCATGGACCATGGCGCGACGGCCGGCCGGCGCATCGTGAGCTTCCATGGCAAGGGCGTGAAGAACAAGCGCAGCGCGGCGCGCGTGCCCCAGGCGGGCGATAGCGCATCGACGCCGCGCAAGGTGGCGCCGAGCGCTTGCGCAGCACGGCTGCCGGCGTAGAACGCGCTGGCCGGGTTGGCGGCCGCTGGAGTGACAACGGGTGGGATCGCGCTCATCTCAAACGATCCCGAAGTCGGCGTTGCTGCGCGGCAGCGCGGACCACATGCGATGCAGCGCCCAGACGCCGCGCCCGAGGGCTGCGACGGCGATGACGGAAACGATGACGATCAACACGATGGATCCTTTCTTCGCACGATCGTGCGAAATCAGCGGACAGTGAAGGAACGAATCACAGCTGTCTCCTCGTGAATGGCCTCTAGCGGGCCTGAGCTTGGCGCGAGCGGATCAGCCGCTCGTAGGTGGACCAGGCGCGATCGGCGGCGCGCGGGTCGCGCACGAAGCGCGCTTCGCGCATCAGCGCGACGAACAAGCCGTCGATCTCGAACACCAGCTGGTCGGCGTCGGTGTCGGGCAGCAAATGCCCTTCGTCGATCGCTTGGATGATGGTGCGCTTGAGTGCGCTGCGCCAGCCCATGATGCCGTCGAGCAGCATGTCGCGCAGCGGGCCGTCGCGGTCGTCGAACTCGAACGCCCCGGCGCAGTAGAGGCAGCCCTGGCGGATCTCGACATCGCGCGCGCGCTGCAGCCACAGCCGCATGATCGCGTTCAGCCGCGGCAGCCCGCGCGGCTCGCGCATCGCCGGAACGAACACGTCTTGCAGAAAGCGGCGGTCGTACTCTTCGATCACCGCCTTCTGCAGCGCCTCGCGCGAACCGATGCGCGAGAACACGCCGCTCTTCGAGAGGCCGAGCCGCTTCGCGAGCTCACCGACCGTCAGGCTCTCGAGGCCTTCGGCGGTGGCCATCGCGATCGCGGTGTCGAGGATGGCAGCAAGGGTCAGCCCGCTGCGGTGCGTTTTGGTTTCCACACGGCCAATTTAGCACGATCGTGCTAATTGTCAACCCCGCGTCCGCACCGCAGCTACGCCGCGGCGGGTCGAGGCCGATACCCGCGCGGGATCGCGCCCATCAAGCGCTTCGTGTACTCCTGCTGCGGCCGGTCGAGGATCTGCTCGACGCCGGCTTGCTCGATGACCTCGCCGTTGCGCATCACCATCACTTCGTCGGCCATGAAGCGAACCACCGCGAGGTCGTGGCTGATGAAGATGTACGCGAGGCCGAGCTCGTCCTGCAGGTCCTTCAAGAGGTTGAGCACCTGCGCCTGCACCGAGACGTCGAGTGCGCTGACCGCTTCGTCGAGCACCAGCACCTCGGGGCTCAGCGTCAGGCAGCGCGCGATCGCGATGCGCTGGCGCTGGCCGCCGGAGAACTCGTGGGGGTACTTGTGCATCGCGCTGTCGTCGAGGTCGACCTTGGCGAGAAGCGCGCGCGCGCGCGCCTCGCGCTCGGCGTTGTCTTGCCCGACGCGGTGGATCGTCATCGGCTCGACGAGCGTCTGGCCGATCGTGAAGCGCGGGTTCAACGACGCATACGGGTTCTGAAACACGACCTGGATACGCCGGCGCACCGGCAGCATCTCGCGCGACGACAAGCGCAGCAGGTCGCGGCCGTCGAACATCGCGCTACCGCTCGTCGGCCCGCCGCTCGGCTCGTGCAGGCGCAGCAGCGTCAGCCCCATCGTCGTCTTGCCGGAACCCGACTCGCCGACAACGCCGAGCGTGTGGCCGCGCCGCAGGCGAAAGCTCGCGCCCTTCACCGCCTGGAATTCGCGCCGGCCGAACACGCCCGTGCGCAGCCAAAAACTCTTCGCGAGCGCGGTCGCTTCGATGATCACCGGCGCGCTCGGGTCCTTGGCCTTGCCGACCGACGTCGACGCGTGGCCGGCGATGTGGTCGTCGATCACCATCAGCCGCGCGCCGCGCCGTTCGAGCGTCGGCCGACAAGCGAGCAGCGCCTTCGTGTAGGCGTCGTGCGGGTCGGCGAAGATTCGCGCGACCGGTCCCTGCTCGCGTACCGTGCCGTGGCGCATCACGACGACATGGTCGGCGACCTCGCCGACGACGCCGAGGTCGTGGCTGATGAACAGCATGCTCATGCGGTGCTTGTCCTTCAGCTTCGCGAGCAGCTCCATGATCTGGCGCTGGATCGTCACGTCGAGCGCGGTCGTCGGCTCGTCGGCGATCAAGAGCTTGGGTTCGCAGGCGAGCGCCATCGCGATCATCACGCGCTGCTGCTGGCCGCCCGACAGCTCGTGCGGATAGGCCTTCAGGCGCCGCTTCGGCTCGGGCATGCCGACCTCGACGAGCAGGGCCTCGGCGCGCTGCATTGCCTGCTTCGCGCCAAGGCCCAAGTGCTTGACGAGCGGCTCGCAGATCTGCTGACCGACCGTGAACACCGGGTTCAGCGAAGTCATCGGGTCCTGGAACACGCAGGCGATGTCGCGCCCACGCAGCCCCTGCAGCTCGGGCACGCTCGCGGCGAGCAGGTCGCGGCCCATGAACGTGATCGCGCCCTGCCGCTCGGCGTTGTCGGGCAGCAGGTTCAGCACCGACATCGCGGTGACGCTCTTGCCCGAGCCCGACTCGCCGACCAGCGCGACCGTGGTGTTTTCCGGCACGTCGAAGCTCACGCCCTTGACCGCCTCGAAGCGCTGCATCACGCCGTCGATGCGGCCCATGCGAAATGCGACTTTGAGATCCTGGATGCTCAGCAACACGCTCATTCCAGACCGCGAAGTTTTGGGTCCAACGCGTCGCGCAGCGCGTCGGTCATCAGCGAAAACGCGGTGATGAACACCGCCATGAACAGCGTCGCCGCGGCGAGCTGCCACCAGTAGCCGAGGATCAGTTCGCTTTGCGCCTCAGCGAGCATCGTTCCCCACGACACGTCGTCGACGCCGACGCCCAAGCCCAGGTACGACAGGATCACCTCGTACTTGATAAAGCCGACGACGAGCAGCGACATGCGAACGAAGATCACGTGGCTGACGTTGGGCAGGATGTGCTTGAACATGCGCGACACCGGGCTCGCGCCGATGGCCTCGGCGGCGCGAACGTACTCGCGCACCGAGTGCTTGAGAAACTCTGCGCGCACCTGGCGGTACAGCCCGGTCCAGCCGACCAGCGACAAGATGATCGCGACGCTGCCGACGCCGCGGCCGAAGATCGCAGCGAAGGCGAGGATCAGCAGGATGTCGGGGATCGCGGTGAAGACGTTGTAGAGCCACTCGAGAACGTCGCCGACCTTGCCGCCGAAGAAGCCGGCCAACGCGCCGAGCAGTGTGCCAATGATCGCTGCGCACAGCGCACCGAGGAGCCCAACGAAGACCGAGGTCTGCGCGCCTTTGATCGCCTTCGTCAGCACGTCGCGGCCGAGTCGGTCGCCGCCGAACGGCAGCGTCTGCGCGCGCGGCGCCTCGGTCGTCTTCAGCTTCGCGGCGCGCTCGGCCCATTCCTGGTAGCGCGGCGCCAGCGGATCGACATCGGAGAGGTCGACGTTCGGTCCCTTCGGCACCTCGATGACGGTCGCTTTCTCCGGCGGCGCCGGACCCATGAAACTCGGGCGCGCATTCGGCACGCCGGTCTCCACCTGCCAGCCGCGCGCCACTGCGCCGAGCGCGGCGAGAACGATCAGTGCGATGAACAACGCGACGACGATGAGCGACGCGATGCCGACGCGATCCTGCAACAAGCGCTTCCACGCGGCATGCCAGACGCCCTCGGATCGCTCGGCGGCGACGGGCTTCGATGGCAGCTTGGGAAGGACGGCGCTCATTTCAGAACGACCCGCGGGTCGACCAGCTTGTAGAGAATGTCGACGGCCAGGTTGATCACCATCGTCAGCATCGCCAAATACACCGTCGTCGCCTGAATCACCGGATAGTCGCTGCGGTTGACCGCGAGAATCACTTCGCGGCCGAGGCCGGGGATCGAGAAGAAGACCTCGATCAGGAACGAGCCGACGAAGACCCCGGGCAGCGCAAGACCGAGGTTGGTGAGGATCGGGATCATCGCGTTGCGCAGCACATGCTTGAACAGCACGGTGCGCTCGGTCATGCCCTTGGCGCGCGCGGTGCGCACATAGTCGTGGCCGAGCTCGTCGAGGAAGAAGCTGCGGTACAGGCGCGTCTGCGGCGCGAGGCCGACCATCAGCGCGAGCATCAGCGGCAGCGGCACGTAGGTCAGCAGGTTGGTCAGCACGCTGTCGCTCCAGCCCTGCACCGGAAACCAGCCGAGCTGGAAGCCGAACACGTACTGGCCGACGATGATGTAGACGAGGAACGAGATCGACAGCGCCAGCGTCGAGATCACCATGATCGCGCGATCCGACAGCGAGCCGCGCCGATACGCGACCCACATCGCGATCGGCAATGCGAGCAGCGCGTCGAGGATCAAGATCGGCAGCATCACCGTCAGCGTCGTCGGCAGCCGCGTCGCGAAGATGTGGCTCACCGCTTCGTGCGTGGTCCAGCTGCTGCCCCAGTTCAGCGTCGCGACCTGCTTCAGATAAATCCCGAGCTGCACGTACCACGGCTCGTTCAGCCCGAGCTGCTCGCGGATCGCGTTGATCTGCTCCGGCGTCGCATTCAGGCCGCCGAGGATCTCGGCCGGGTCGCTGCCGAAAAAGTAGAACAGCACGAACACCAGCAGCACCGCGCCGACGAGGGTCGGCAGCATTTGCCACAGGCGCCGTATCAGGTAGGCCAGCATCGTCTGTCAGCGGCCGCTCGTGACGGACGCGCTTTCCGAATTCGGGATGGGCGAGTGTAGGCCGGCCGATTCCGCCGCTCACCTCGCGTTTGCCCTGCTCGGCAAGGGCCTGTCGCACGGGGTAAACGGGGACGCGCAGCGACAGCGCTCAGGGCTAGACTGCGACCCTCCGAATGCATGGCCAAGCGCGCACGACCTGCGCGCGGCCTCGACAACGATGCGCCGTTTTCGCCCGCTGCTCGCGCTGGCCACAAGCCTCGCGCTGGTCGCGTCGGTGTGCCAGGCCCAGCCCCAAGCGCCGACGACGCTGCGCTATGCGTTTCGCATCGCAGAGACAGGGTTCGATCCGGCTTCCATCACCGACCTGTATTCGCGCACCGTCGCCGGCGCGATTTTCGACGCGCCGCTCGAGTTCGAATTCCTCGCCAAGCCGACTCGCGTTCGCGCCAACACCGCGACCGCGATGCCCGAGGTCAGCGACGACTTCCGGGCCTTCACCTTCCACATCCGGCCCGGCATCTACTTCGACGATGACCCGGCGTTCAAGGGCCGCAAGCGCGAGCTCACCGCGGCCGACTACGTCTATTCGATCAAGCGCCATTACGACCCGCGCTGGAAGAGCGGCGCGCTGTACAACTTCGAGAACGCGAAGATCGTCGGCCTGTCGGAGCTGCGCCGCGAACTCATTGCGGCGAAGAAGCCGTTCGACTACGAGCGCGAGGTCGAGGGGCTGAAGACGCTCGATCGCTACACCTTCCGCGTGCGGCTCGCCGAGCCGAATCCGCGCTTCCTCTACTACTTCGCCGACCCGTCGGTCACCGGCGCGCTCGCGCGCGAGGTCGTCGAAGCCTACGGCGACCAGACCGGCGAGCACCCGGTGGGCACCGGCGCCTACCGCCTCGCGCAGTGGAAGCGCAGCTCGCGCATGCTGCTCGAGCGCAACCCGAGCTTTCGCGAAAAGCACTACGACGAGCACCCGAGCGACGACGATGCGCGGCTGCAGGCGATCGCCGCGAAGTTCAAGGGACGGCGCCTGCCGATGATCGATCGGGTCGAGATCTCGATCATCGAAGAGAACCAGCCGCGCTGGCTCGCGTTCCTCAACAACGAGCACGACCTGATCGAAGAAGTACCGGCCGACTTCGCCAACATCGCGATGCCCAAGGGCAAGCTGTCGCCGGCGTTGAGCAAGCGCGGCATCTGGATGGAGCGCTATCCGCGCGCCGACGTGTCGGTCAGCTACTTCGGCATGGAGAACCCGGTCGTCGGCGGCTACACGCCCGACAAGGTCGCGCTGCGCCGCGCGATCGGGCTCGCGGTCGACATCGATCGCGAGATCCGCCTCGTGCGGCGCGACCAGGCGATCCCGGCGCAGTCGATCGTCGGGCCCGAGGTCTGGGGCTATGACGCGAGCTTCAAGTCCGAGATGAGCGAGTTCGACCGCGCGAAAGCGCGCGCGCTGCTCGACACATTCGGCTATGTCGATCGCGACGGCGACGGCTGGCGCGATCGGCCCGACGGCTCACCGCTGCTGCTCGAGTACGCGACCCAGCCCGACCAGCAAAGCCGCCAGCTGATCGAGCAGTGGCAGAAGAACATGACCGAGATCGGCATTCGCATCGTCTTCAAGCCGGCGAAGTGGCCGGAGAATTTGAAGGCCTCGCGCGCCGGCAAGCTGATGATGTGGGGTGTCGGCTGGAGCGCAGCGACACCGAACGCCGAAGAGTTTCTCGAGCTCGGCTACGGGCCGAACAAGGGCCAGGCCAATCATTCGCGCTTCGACCTGCCGGCCTACAACAAGCTCTACGAGCAGCAAAAGCTGCTGCCCGACGGCCCCGAGCGGCAGCGGCTGATCACTGAGGCCAAGCGGGTGTCGGTCGCCTACATGCCGTACAAGGTGCACGTGCACCGCATCTTCACCGATCTCGCGCAGCCGTGGGTGCTGGGCTATCACCGCAACGTCTTCGTCCGCGACTTCTGGAAGTACCTCGACATCGATCGCGACGAATTGCAAAGGCACGGCCCCAAGTGAAGCCGCTCATTGCCCTGTTGATCGCGCTGTGCATGATCGCGCCGGCGAGCGCGCAGGCACCGGCCGCCACCAAGGTGCTGCGCGTGGCGTTCTCCATCGCCGAGACGACCTTCGATCCGGCGAAGATCGTCGACCTCTATTCGCGCACCATCACGCCGCACATCTTCGAAGGCTTGTACACCTACGACCACCTGGCCCGGCCGATCAAGATCAAGCCGTTGACGGCGGCGGCGATGCCCGAGGTGTCGGCCGACTTCCGCACCTGGACGATCAAGCTGCGAGCGGGCATCTACTTCGCCGACGACCCGGCGTTCAAAGGCAAGCCGCGCGAGCTCGTCGCGCAGGACTACGTCTACTCGCTCAAGCGCTTCTTCGATCCGGTCAATC
The DNA here is from genome assembly GCA_005882155.1 of Betaproteobacteria bacterium. Taxonomy (GTDB): domain Bacteria; phylum Pseudomonadota; class Gammaproteobacteria; order Burkholderiales; family Burkholderiaceae_C; genus Albitalea. The sequence continues at coordinate 1,764 of VBCQ01000242.1, read as the reverse complement.
GCAGCCCGGTGTACACGAGCCTGCACGACGAAGGCATCGTCGGGCTCGAGGCGCTGCGCGACGCAGCGCTGAAGACCAAGCGGCCGTTCGACTACGACCGCGAGGCCGAGGGGCTGAAGGCGATCGACCGCTACACGATCCGCATCCGCCTCGACAAGCCGCGGCCGCGCTTTCTGGAGACCCTCGCATCGTCGGACCTGTTCGGCGGCGTGGCACGCGAGGTCGTCGAGTTCTATGGCGCCGAGGTCGATGCGCACCCCGTGGGCACCGGGCCGTTTCGCCTCAAGCAGTGGCGCCGCTCGTCGCTGATCGTGCTCGAGCGCAACCCGACCTTCCGCGACATGCGCTACGACGCCGAGCCCGCCGCCGACGACACGCAAGGTCAGGCGATCCTCGCGCGCTTCAAAGGCCGGCGCCTGCCGATGGTCGATGAAGTGCATGTCTCGATCATCGAAGAGAACCAGCCGCGCTGGCTCGCCTTCCTCAACGCGCAGACCGACATGATCGGCACGATTGCCGCGCCGTTGCCGGCGCAGTTCATCGATGCCGCGGTGCCCGGCGGCAAGCTCGTGCCGAGCCTCGCCAAGCGCGGCGTTCGCGCCGAGCGGGTGCTCAACTCCGACGTCGCGATGACCTACTTCAACATGGAAGATCCGGTCGTCGGTGGCTACACGCCCGACAAGATCGCGCTGCGCCGCGCGATCAGCCTCGCCTACGACGTCGAGCGCGAGATCCGGCTGGTGCGAAAGAGCCAGGCCGTTCCGGCGCAGTCGCGCATCGTGCCGAACACCAGCGGCTACGACCCGGCGTTCAAGTGCGAGATGAGCGACTACAGCCCGGCGCGCGCGAAGGCGCTGCTCGACATGTACGGCTATGTCGACCGCGACGGCGACGGCTGGCGCGACCTGCCCGACGGCTCGCCGCTGGTGCTGCGCATGGCGACGCAGCCCGACCAGCGCTCGCGCCAATACGACGAAGAGTGGAAGCGCAACATGAGCGCGGTCGGCATCCGCATCGAGTTCCTGCCGCAGAAGTGGCCGGAGAATTTGAAGGCGGCGCGTGCCGGCAAGCTGATGGTGTGGCAGCTCGGCTACTCGGCCGCCGCGTCCGACGGATTGCAAGGCTTGGCTTCGCTGTACGGGCCGCAGGCCGGCAGTCAGAACCTCGCGCGCTTCAAGCTGCCGGCGTTCGACGCGATGTACGACCGCATGAGCGAGATCGAAGACGGGCCCGAGCGCGAGCGCCTGTTCTACGAGGCGAAGCGGATCGCCGCCGCCTACATGCCGTACAAGAATCGCCTGCACACGGTCGAAACCGATTTGATTTATCCGTGGCTGATCGGCTATCGGCGACCGGTCTTCTGGAATGAGTGGTGGCACCTCGTCGACATCGACACCGAGCTGCGCGCGCGCAGCGTCAAGTAGGCGAACGCCATGCGCCGCCGCACCCTGCTCGCCGCCAGCGGCCTCGCCGCCTCCTCGCCCGCGTGGCCGCGCGGCGAGCGCGCGGCGAAAACGCTGCGCATCACGATTCCCGCCGCCGAGACGAGCTTCGACGCGGTGCAGAACAACACCGACCTGTACTCGAACACGGTCTGCGCGCACATCTTCGAGGCGCCGCTCGCGTTCGACTACCTCGCGCGACCGGTGCAGCTCGTCGCGAAGACCGCGCTCGCGCTGCCCGAGATCTCGGCCGATTACCGCACGCTCATCTTCCGCATCCGCCCCGGCATCTACTTCGCCGATGACCCGGCGTTCAAGGGCA
>VBCQ01000036.1 GCA_005882155.1 Betaproteobacteria bacterium | reverse complement strand
GGAGCATCGCGTCGGCTCCCGCCCGATCTGCATAGAATTGCGCATTCATCATGAATCTCCTGACCAGTGCGGATCGAAGTTGATCCCGCATTACCTCTATGATCGGCGCCAGCGAGAAGACAATCCAATGAATTCGAGCGCGCTCGTTGATGCGGAATTGATATGAATCTCGTACGCCAACGGCCGTTGTCGCTGGGCAGCTTGCGGGCCTTTGAGGCAGTCGCGCGGCGCTTGAATTTCAGCGAGGCGGCCGACGAGCTGCACGTCACACAATCGGCGATCAGCCGGCAGATCAAAGGGCTCGAGGAGGAGCTTGGCGCGCCGCTGTTTGCACGCGGCACGCGCCGTGTCGAGCTGACGCTCGATGGCAGTACGCTGCTGCGCGCGGTGGTGCCGTGGCTCGACCGGCTCGATGCGAGCGTGCGGCAGATTCGCCGGGCGCGCGGCCGCCGCGTCGTCCGCGTGAGCACCTTCCCGTCGTTCGCGTCGCTGTGGCTGATCCCGCGCATGGAAGCGTTTCAGCGCGCCCACCCCGACCTCGACATCCGAATCTCGGCCAACGACCGCATGGACGATCTCGACGAGCCCGAGCTCGATGTGGTGTTGCGCTATTGCGGCCCGCAGACCGCGCCCGCCGGTGCACTTCGCATGTTCGGCGAAGTGCTGACCCCCGTCATCGGCCCGCGTCTGGCGGATCAGATTCGCGCCGGCAGCGCGCCGCCGCTGTCGAGCGCAGCGCATCTGGCCGAGTACACGCTCGCCGAGGAAGACGACTACCGGCCGAGTGCCGAGTTCCTCAGTTGGCGCCGCTGGCTCGAGCTGCATGGCGAGCCGTCGCTGCAACCACGCCGCTGGCTGTATCTGAACTACACCTACCAGCAGATCCAGGCCGCACTCGCCGGTCAAGGCGTCGCGCTGGCCCGCGTCGCGCTGGTTTCAGAGCAGCTTGAAAGCGGCGACCTGATCGAGCCGTTCGGCCCGGCCGGACGCATCACGAGTCCGTTCACCTACTGGATGATCGTCTCGCCGGCGAGCGGCGCGCGCGACGAGGTCGCGCAGTTCTGCGCGTGGATCGAGGAGCATGCGGCGCAGACGCGGTCGGCGATGGGCGAAGCGGGATAGTTTTTTAGCTCAAATCACTCCACGCTCAGTGACGATCAGCGTGAGGCATTGGTCGTGCGATTGCGCCAGCAACTCCGCGTCGCCGACCTGGCTGACATCCCACGCGACGCCGACCGTTGTCGCGTGAGGGTGCAGCGCCATCCAGCGGTCGAAGTAGCCGCCGCCGTAGCCGAGTCGAAAACCCGAGCGGGTGAACCCGAGGCACGGCACGAGCACGACGTCGGGAACGATGACCGGACCATCGGCGCTCGGGATGCCGCACTCGTCGTTCAATCGCGGCTCGCTGCGGTCCCAGTGGCGGTATTCCATCTCGCGTGATGCTCGTCGCGCGAACGGCAAAGACAGCGCAATGAAATCGAGCGCGCTGTCACCGCGGCATGCAACCACTGCGTTAAATTCGGATCGAAGCGGCCAGTACAGCCCGAGACGCTCGGGCTGCAGCTCGGCCAACACGCCGCGCAAATGCCCCGCCAAATCCGTCTGTGCAGCCGCTGCTGCATCGCTGGCCATGAACTCGTCGCGAATACGGCGCAAGCGCTGGCGCAATTCGTGGCGGGATTGCAGCACGGGTTCGGATGAGGCGGGCGGTTCCAAGGCTAAAGCGAATCAATCAGGAAGGCACCAGTGTTGGAGATCAGCGGTTCAGTATATGGGCGCCTCGCGACGCGCCTGACGAGCGTGCTGCTCGCGGCGTGCAGCCTCTTCTGCGCCTTGCCGGTCGCGCGTGGGCAGACCGGCGACGACATCATCATCGAAGCGCGCGAGGCCTATCGCAAGAAGGATCGCAACCGCCTCGTCGCCGCGCGTGCCGCCGCATTGGCTGAGCAGCATCCGCTTGCGATGTGGGTCGACTACTGGGACCTGAGCTTCTATGCGCGCTGGAACGGCACCTATGTCGAAGACCGATTGCGCAACGACTGGCTGCTCGAGCTCGGCAAGCGCAACGACTGGGCCAACTACAGCGTCAACTTTCCGCGCTTTCGGATGAACGACGACCGCGAAGCGACTTGCTACGCGCTGCTGACCGAGCACCTGAAGGGCCGCGACATTCGCGGCCCGGCACGCGCTGCGTGGATGAGCCAGCGCGAGACCGATGACGGCTGCGCCTTGCTCGCGACGACGCTCACCGACGCGCGCATCTTCACGAGCGCCGACGCATGGCGCAAAGCACGCCTCGCGATGGACGCGGGCCGGCCGCGCGTCGCGCGCCAGGCCGCTGCGCTCATCAGCATCGGCGCGGCGAATAGCGTGCAGGAACTGATCGACAGCCCGGCGCGATTCCTCACCCGCCGGACGCCGGGTGCGGACCGGAGCAGCGCCGAGCTGGCGACGCTCGCGATCATTCGAATGGCGTCGAACGACCCCGACGCCGCGGCGCGCGCGCTCAGCGATCGCTGGGAGCGCGCACTGCCCGCTGACCTCGCGGCATGGGCCTGGGCGGCAGTCGCGAAACAGGCCGCGATGAACCTGTTGCCCGAGGCGGCCGACCACTACCAGCACGCCGCGCTGTTGGCAGCGCGAGAGGTCGCGGCCGCTGGCAGCAAGTCGTGCAGGCGATCGACGCGATGAGCCCAGACGAGCAGCGCGACGCGGCGTGGGTGTACTGGAAGGCGCGCGCGTTGCTGGCGCTCGCCCCCGACTCGCAAGACGGCGTTGCGCTGCGCGCGCAGGCACGCACGCTGCTCGCCGGCATCGCCGGCCAGATGAGTTTCTACGGCGCGCTCGCCGCCGACGCATTGGGTCAGCCCATCGTCTTTCCGCCGCGGCCGCAGCCGCTGACAACCGCAGAGCGCGAAGCCGCCGCGAATCACCCGGGGCTCACGCGTGCGCTGAAGCTGATCGCGCTCGACTTGCGCAACGAAGGCGTGCGCGAGTGGAACTACTCGCTGCGCGGCATGAGCGACCGCGAGCTGCTCGCTGCCGCGCAACTCGCCTGCGATCTCGAGGTGTGGGACCGCTGCATCAACACCAGCGAACGCACGCGTGGCGAAGTCGACATCGCGCAGCGCTTCCCGACGCCGTTCCGCAACGAGCTGGTTGCGCGCGCGAAGGAGACGGGTCTCGACCCGGCGTATGTCTACGGGCTCATTCGGCAGGAATCGCGCTTCGTCGCCGATGCGCGCTCGCAGGTCGGCGCGTCGGGACTGATGCAAATCATGCCGGCCACTGCGCGCTGGACGGCGAAGAAGCTCGGCATCGATTACCACGTCGGCCTCATCGCCGACCGCGGCACCAATTTGCGGCTCGGCACCGGCTACCTGAAGCTCGTGCTCGACGCGTTCGACGGCTCGCAGGCGATGGCCGCTGCCGCGTACAACGCCGGCCCGAACCGGCCGCGCAAGTGGCGCGAAGGGCCTGTGCTCGATCCCGTGGTGTGGGCCGAGAACATCCCGTTCAACGAGACGCGCGACTACGTCAAGAAGGTGCTGCACAACGCGAGCTTGTATGCCGCGCTGCTCAACGGCGATCCGCCGTCGCTGAAGGCGCGGCTCGGAAATGCGATCGGGCCGGCGAGCGACGCCAGCGCGCCGGCGGTCGACAAGGACCTCCCCTGAAGGAACACGCAACTTGAGGCAGATCAGACGACTCCAACGCGTCGGCAAGTAGAGTCCATCAGCATCGAGAGGCACCCCATGTTCAACACCCTCGTTCTCGGCGGCACCGGATTCCTGGGCCGCGACGTGTGTGAAAAGCTGGTCGAGCGCTCGGGCGGCGCCGAAGGCCCGATCACTGTGCCGACGCGGCACCCGATGCGCGAGCGCGATCTGCTCGCGCTGCCGACCGTCGAGGTCGACCTGGCCGATCTGTACGACGACGCACAGCTCGTGCACCTCGTCGCCGGCCGCGATGCGGTGATCAACCTGGTCGGCATTCTTCACGGCAGCGAAGCCGACTTCCAGCGCGTCCATGTCGATCTGCCGTCGCGCATCGCGCGCGCGTGCGTGGCCACTGGTGTGCGCCGCATCGTGCACGTCAGCGCGCTCGGCGCGAGCGCTGATGCGCCGTCGAACTACCTGCGCTCGAAGGCGGCCGGCGAAGCCGCGATGCGCGCCGCCGGCGGCTCGGCCCTCGACCTCACGATCCTGCGGCCGTCGGTGATGTTCGGCGAGCACGACCGCTTCATCAATAGCTTCGCGAAGCTGCAACGCATCTTTCCCGTCATCCCGTTGGCGAGCGCGAATGCGCGCTTTCAGCCGGTGTGGGTCGAAGATGTCGCGCAAGCCCTGGTGCGCTCGCTCGATGAGCGTTGGACCATCGGCCAGACGATCGAATGCACCGGGCCGGCGATCTACACCTTGAAGCAACTGGTGCAGCTCGCCGGCCACTGGTCGGGGCACGAGCGCTGGGTCGTCGGCTTGCCCGATGCGCTCTGCACGCTGCAGGCGCTGATGCTCGAGCTGCTGCCGGGCGAGCCGCTGATGTCGCGCGACAACCTCGCGTCGATGAAGGTGCCAAACGTTGCGAGCGGCCTGCTGCCGGGGCTGGAGCGCTTCGGCATCGAGCCGACGGCGATCGACACGGTGATGCCGCGCGTGCTCGGTCACCGCACCTGGCCCGAGCGGCTCGAGCCGATTCGCTCAGAGGCGCATCGCATCTGAACGGCGCTCGCCGCCGCCGATGATGCGGCGCACGCATCACAGCCATTCCGTTTTCGTCACACGGCAACATGCAGTAGCCGCTAGCATGACGGGCTCCACCACGAGAGGCCCGTCATGAAGCTCTACATCGGCAACAAGAACTACTCGTCATGGTCGCTGCGCGGCTGGCTGATGCTGGCCCAGCCGGGCATCGAATTCGAAGAGGTCAAGCTGCGGCTCGAACTCAGCGATGGCTCGCCGTTCAAGCGGGCGATCGCCGCGGTCAACCCGGCGTGCCGGGTCCCCGTGCTCGTCGATGACGGCTTCGCGGTGTGGGACACGCTCGCGATCGCCGAATACCTGGCGGAGAAGTTTCCGGACAAGAAGCTCTGGCCGACGGACCGGCTACAGCGGGCGCGCGCGCGCAGCCTGTGCGCCGAAATGCATTCGGGCTTCGGCGCGCTGCGCTCGAGCTTCCCGATGAACATCGAGGCGTCATTGCCCGAGGTGGGGCGTCGCGTGCTCGACGAAAACGCCGATGCACGCAAGGATCTCGCGCGCATCGTGCAAATGTGGACGCAGCAGCTCGATGCCTCCGGTGGGCCGCTGTTGTTCGGCGATTTCACGATCGCTGATGCGTTCTTCGCGCCGGTGTGCTGGCGCATCACGGGCTATGGATTGCCGGCGCCTGCGGCCGTGCAACGCTACATCGCCGCGGTGCAGGCGTTG
>VBCQ01000241.1 GCA_005882155.1 Betaproteobacteria bacterium | reverse complement strand
TTGTCGACTCTTTTCACGGCCTTGCGCACGAGCGGGTCGGTGCTGGCCCACGATCGTATGGCCAGAGCCAGACGCGGATCGGCCGCGACGGTGACCGACATCAGGTTGCGCAGCTTCATCGCAGCCCCGTCGACCGCACGCTCCACCTGGTCGATGATGTGCTGCGTGCGGGTCAGTTCCCACTCTGCCAGCAGCGCCGCCGCGTACTCGCGTTGATCGCGAAAGTGCCAGTAGAAGCTGCCCTTGGTCACACCGAGCTGCTCGGCGATGGCCATGATGCGCAAGCCCTGCGGCCCGTGGCTGGCAAGGCGCTCGAGCCCGGCGTCCAGCCAGTGCTGCCGATTCAATCGATCGTCCATGCCGCGACCATACCCAAAGGTATTGACAACCGCAACGGTGGATGCGAGTATCTCCATACCAAACGGTATGGAGGGTACAGCGATGATCATCGTCACAGCATGGGCCGTCGTCTTGCTCGGCATCGCCCACACGCTTTACGGCCTGGTCCGATTCAAGCAACCGATCGAAGATGCGGTTCGAGCCGGATTCGTCGGGCAATTCGCGGGAATCGATTCCCGGCGCTTGGCTTTCTGGTTCACGATCGTCGGCCCGCTCTTGGTCATGGGCGGGCAGGTGGCGCTGCATGCAGCGCACAGGTCCGACCTCGAACTGCTGAAGATCGTCGGGACCTACATGCTGGTGACTTCGGCCACCGGCGTTCTGGCCTTGCCGAAATCGCCGTTCTGGATCGCCTTGGCGCTGGGCCCCGTGTTCGTCGCAGGCGGCTACGGGTGGCTCGCCTTGTGAACACGCGGCCGGTCGTGGAATGCGATATCCCTGCGTCCAGCGTGCTGGATCGGCGATCCGTTGAGGCCGCCTACTTTCGAGATTCGTACCGCTCGCCTTTGAGTCGCGTGAATGCCAGCGTCGTCGACGCTTTCGTCGGCATCTTTGCGCATCACCCGCTGTGGATGAAGCTCATTCTGATCGCCCGCAACTGGATCGCCACTTACTGCGGGCTCGACGCGCCGACCGCGTCGGAGATCATGAATGCGCGATTCAAAAGCCACTACACCGCCGGCGAGAAGATCGGCGTCTGGCCGATCTTCTCGCTGAGCGACACCGAGCTGATCGCAGGTCGCGACAACAAGCATCTGGACTTCAGGCTGTCGGTGCTGAAGGAAGTCAACGACGAGACTGCGAGCATCGTCGTCTCGACGATCTGCAACGTTCACAACCGGTTCGGAAAGGTCTATCTGTTCTTCATCGTTCCGTTCCACCGATGGGGTCTGATGCGGTTGATGTCGGAGGCGATCGCCGCAGGGAGGTTGTGATCTGTGTTGCTCCCTCTCCCAGAGGGAGAGGGAGAAATTCAGAGATCGACGTCGAACACGCACGTCATCGGCGTCCACTTCTGCCCCTTCGGCGTCCACGGCGTCGGCGCCTGGAAGGTCCACATCAGTTCTTCCCACTTTCGAATCACCGGATCGTTCTCGGTGTCGACGCGCATGCGCTGGGAGTCATAGATCGCGTCGTCCGTGCTCATGACCATCACCATGCGCGTTCCGAGCCGCCAGATCTGCATGCCGAGCACGCCGTGGCGGCGCAGGTGCTCGAGCACTTCGGGCCAGACCGCGCGATGACGGGCTTCGTACGCGGCGATCAGCTCGGCGTCGTCTTTCAGATCGAGCGCAAGGACATGTCGCATGTCAGCTCAGCGCGCGATCGAGATGGGTGTAGCCGCCATCGACGAAGACCCACTGCCCGGTCGTGTGACTCGAACGCTCCGACAGCAGAAACAGCACGGTGTCGGCGATCTCCTCGGCGGTGGTCATTCGCTGACCGAGCGGAATGCGGCGCGTGATCTCGGCGAGCTTGGCTTGCGGGTCGTCGAAGTTCGCGAGCCACGAGCGGTACAGCGGCGTCATCACCTCGGCCGGCACGACCGCGTTGACGCGGATGCCGTCTTGCAGCAGCGCCGCCGCCCACTCGCGGGTCAATGCGAGCTGCGCGCCTTTGGCCGCGGTGTAGCCGCTGGTATGACCTTGCCCGGTTAGCGCCGTCTTCGACGAGATGTTGACGATCGCGCCGCGGCTCGCGCGCAGCCACGGCAGGCACCAATGCGCCATCACGTAGTAGTGCGTCAGGTTGCGGCCTAGCGATGCGACGAACGCTTCGCGGCCGTCTTCGAGTCCGACGTTGTCGTTGAAGCCGGCGTTGTTGACGAGACCGTAGATCGCGCCGAGCGCTTGCGCGGTCGCAGCCACCGCGTCGCGGCAAGCGGCTTCGTCGGTGAGGTCGAGTTGGAAGAACCGCGCCGCCGGTTGCGCCGCCAGCAACTCGTGCTCGAAGCCGATCGCCAACGGACTGCGGCCGAAGACAACGGGGATCGCACCCTCATGCGCGAGCGCCAACGAAACCGCCGCGCCGATGCCCGAGCCGCCGCCCGTCACGATGACCGGCTTGCCGGCGAGCTTCAGGTCCATGCCGCCTTCCGATACGTCGCGAGCGACTCCGGCTTCATCGTGATCGAGTAACCCGGCGCTTGCGGTGGCATGTACGCCGCGTTCTCGACTCGGCACGGGTCGACGAAATGCTCGTGCAAATGATCGACGTATTCGACGACCCTGCCGTCGCGCGTGCCGGCAAAGCACAGGTCATCGATCATCGCGAGGTGCTGAACGTATTCGCACAAGCCGACGCCTCCGGCATGCGGGCACACCGGCAAACGGTGCTTCGCCGCCATCAGCAGCACGGCCAGCACTTCGTTGACGCCGCCGAGCCGACACGCGTCGATCTGCACCACGTCGATCGCGCTGCGCATGATGAACTGCTTGAACACGATGCGGTTTTGGCACATCTCACCCGTCGCCACCTGCACCGGCGCGACGCCGTCGCGAATGCGGCGATGCCCTTCGACATCATCGGGGCTCGTCGGCTCTTCGATGAACCACGGCTTGGCGAACGCGAGTGCGTTGACCCACGCGATCGCTTCGTCGACCTCCCACACCTGGTTCGCATCGATCATCAGCTGGCGATCCGGCCCGAGCACCTCGCGCGCGATGGTCAGGCGCCGAATGTCGTCGTTCAAATCGTGCCCGACCTTCAGCTTCACGTGGCGAAATCCCGCGTCGACCGCTTCCTCGCACAAGCGCCGCAGCTTCGCATCGTCATAGCCGAGCCAGCCGGGTGAGGTGGTGTAGCAAGGGGTGCCCTCGCGCAGCAGCGTCACGATGCGTTCGGCCTTGCCGGCGGCGATCGTCGTCAGCAATTCGAGCGCTTCGTCGGGTGTGATGCAGTCGCTGATGTATCGAAAGTCGATGCAGCGCAACAGCTCTTGCGGGCTCATCTCGGCGACCAGCCGCCACACCGGCTTGCCGCTCGCCTTGGCCCACAAGTCCCAAACCGCGTTGACGATCGCCGCAGTGGCGAGATGGATCGCGCCCTTGTCGGGTCCGATCCAGCGCAGCTGGCTGTCGGACGTGACGTGGCGCCAGAAGCGGCCCATGTCTTCGGCGATCCAATCGAGATCGAGTCCGATAACGAGGTGGCGCATCGCTTCGATCGCCGCGCAGCAGATCTCGTTGCCGCGGCCGATCGTGAACGTGAGGCCGTGGCCTTCGAGGCCGGCGCGATCGGTGTCGAGGATGACGTAGGCCGCCGAATAGTCGGGCGCCGGATTCATCGCGTCGGAGCCATCGAGCTTCGCCGACGTCGGGAAGCGCACGTCGATCACGCGCAGTGATCGAATGGTCGTCATCGCGCCCTCATCCCAGCCCTCCCAGGGGGAGAGGGAGTACGCTCAGTCATACAACACGGCCGCGATCTTCGGATCCGCGATGTTGCTCTTGTCGTACCAGAAGAACCCGGTGTCGATGACCTTCGGCAGCTTCTCGCCCTTCAGCGCCTTCACTGCCGCCTCGACGGTCTTGTAGCCGATGCCCACTGGGTTCTGGGTGATCGCGCCGGCGATCGTGCCGTCGCGGATCGCGTCTTTCTGCTGCTTGCCCGAGTCGTAGCCGACGACGACGAGCTTGCGCTTCATCTCCTTCACGCCGTTGGCCACGCCGATCGCCGAGCCTTCGTTCGTGCCGAAGATGCCCTTCAGATTCGGGTAGGCCTGCAGGATCGACTTGGTAACTTCGGTCGACTTCAGGTGATCGCCGCCGCCGTACTGGATGCTGACGATCTTCACGTTCGGATATTTCTTCATCCGCTCGACGAAGCCGTCGCGCCGGTCGACGCCGGTGCGGCTCGTCTGGTCGTGGGCGACGACCGCGACTTCGCCCGTTTTGCCGATCAGCTCGGCGAGCTTGTCGGCGGCGAGCGCCGCAGCGGCCTTGTTGTCGGTCGTCGCGGTGGTGAGCGGAATGTCGCTGTCGACACCCGAGTCGAACGCGATGACCGGAATCTTTGCGGCCTGCGCTTTCTTGAGCAGCGGGATCGCTGCCTTGCTGTCGAGCGCGGCGAAGCCGATCGCCTTCGGGTTCTTGGCGAGCGCCGCCGACAGCATGTCGATCTGCTTGTCGACCATCGCTTCGGTCTCGGGCCCTTCGAAGCTGACGCTGACTTTGTAGTCCTTGGCTGCACGCTCGGCGCCGGACTTCACCGCCTGCCAGAACTGGTGCTGGAAGCCCTTGGAGATCAGCGGGATGTAGGGCTGCTGCTGCGCCGTCACGGCGCCGCTCAGACCGCAGGCCACCGCGGCAGCGAGGGCGATCTTCAGAAGGCTTCGCTTGTTCATTCGTGTCTCCTTGTGGATGGTCGCGTGAACGCCTCACGCGTGGCGGTTCACAAATGTCGGCGACGCAGGATGTCCGTGTAGACAGCGAGGATGATGATCGCGCCGGTGACCACTGTCTGCCACTCTTGCGCGACCGACATGATGCGCAGCCCGTTGGTCAACACGCTCATGATGAAGGCGCCGATGATCGTGCCGAGCACCGTGCCCGTGCCACCCGACAGCGAAGTGCCGCCGATGACGACGGCGGCGATCGCGTCGAGCTCGTAGCCCTGGCCGAGCGCGGGTTGCGCCGAATTCAGGCGCGACGCGATCAGCAAGCCCGCGATGCCGCAGATGCCGCCGCTCAGCGTGTAGACGACCATCTTCCACAGATCGACGTTGACGCCCGACAGGCGCACCGCCTCTTCGTTGCTGCCGAGCGCGAAGGTGTAGCGGCCGAGGCTGGTCTTGTTGAGCACGACGCTCGCCGCGACCGCGACCGCGAACAGGATCAGCACCGCGTTCGGGATCGGCAGCGCGGGGATGATGTCGCCGAGCAGCGAGTCCTGCGAGATCATCGAGAAGTTCGGCGTGTCGTTGAAGTAGATCGGCTTGGTTCCCGAGATCACGAGCGACAGGCCCTTGAGCAACATCATCATCCCGAGCGTCGCGATGAACGGCGGGATCTTCAGCTTGGCGATCAGCGTTCCCGACGTGAGGCCGGCGAGCGCGCCGAAGAAAATCGCCGCGACGATGCCGAGCGGCAGCGGCATGCCCCAGTAGCTCAAGACCACGCCGGTCATCACCGCGCAAAACGTCATCAGCGTGCCGACCGACAAATCGATGCCGCCGGTGATGATGACGAAGGTGCAGGCGATCGCCAGCACACCGTTGACCGCAGTCGCCTGCAGGATCGTCACCAGGTTGTCCATCTGCAGGAAGTTCGGCGACGCGAGGCCGAAGAACAGCATCATCACGATGAGGCTGGCGAAGGCGAGGAGTTTTTGGCGGGTCGCGGGGGCGAAGAGCCTTGTTTTCAACGCGGCGAGGGCCTCACCCCAGCCCTCTCCCAGAGGGAGAGGGGGCCGCTCCCTCGCCCCTGCAGCGGGAGAGGGCTGGGGTGAGGGGTCGATCGCCGGCTTCATCCCGCCACCATCGTTTCGCGCTGGGTCGCCAGCTGCATGATCTTCTCCTGCGTCGCGTCTTCGGCCGCGAGCTCGCCGGTGATGCGGCCTTCGCACATGACGAGCACGCGGTGGCTCATTCTCAAAATCTCCGGCAACTCGGACGAGATCATCACGATGGCGCGGCCTTGTTCCGCGAGCGAGTCCAGCAGCTTGTAGATCTCGGCTTTGGCGCCGACATCGATGCCGCGCGTCGGCTCGTCGAAGAACAGGATGCCGCAGTCGCGCAGCAGCCATTTCGCGACCACGATCTTCTGCTGGTTGCCGCCCGACAGCAAGCGAACCTGCTGGTCGATCGACGGCGTCTTGATCGCCAGGCGCTCGACGTAGTCGTTCGCTGCGCGGCGCATCGCGCGCTCATTCAGAAAGATGCCGAGCGAGAGGAAGCGCTCGACGCTGGTCAGCGTGACGTTGGCCTCGACCGCCAGCCCCGTCGCGAGGCCGCAGAGCTTGCGGTCTTCCGACAGGTAGCCGATGCCGTGCGCCACCGCGTCTTTCGGCGAGCGGATCTTCACCTTCGAGCCGTTGACGCGGATCTCACCGCTGTCCACCGGGTCGGCGCCGAACACCGCGCGTGCAAGCTCGGTGCGGCCCGCGCCCATCAGCCCCGCGAGGCCGAGGATCTCGCCGCGCCGCACGCTGAAGCTGACGTTCTTCAGCACGCTGCCGCGGCTGAGACCATCGACCTCGAGCGCGACTTCGCGCGGCGCGCCGGCGGTTCGACGCGCGGGAACGGCGTCGAGCGTGCGCCCGACCATCATCGAGATGATGCTGTCGATCGGCGTCGTCGCGGTCGGCACCGTCGCAATGACCCGGCCGTCGCGCATGACGGTCACGCGCTGCGACACGCGCTTGAGCTCGTCCATCTTGTGCGAGATGTAGACGATGCCCACACCATGACTTTGGAGCTGGCCGATGATGCGAAACAGCTCGCCGATCTCGGTGTCGTTCAGCGCCGCGGTCGGCTCGTCCATGATCAGCACGCGCGAGTCGAACGACAGCGCCTTCGCGATCTCGACCATCTGCTGCTTCGCGACGGTCAGCTCGCCGACCGACGTGCGCGGGTCGAGGGCGAGGTGCATGCGATCGAAGATGGCGAGCGCCTGCGCGTTAAGGGCATCCTCGTCGAGGAACCAGCGCAAGCGCCCTCGCGGCTCGCGCCCGATGAAGATGTTCTGCGCCGCGCTCAAGTGGCTCATCAGGTTCAGCTCCTGATGGACGATGCCGATACCGAGCAGCTGCGCGGCGCGCGGCGAATCGATCTCGACGGCACGGCCGTCGAAGACGATCTCGCCCGCATCCTTTGCGTAGACGCCGGCGAGCACCTTCATCAGCGTCGACTTGCCCGCGCCGTTCTCGCCCATCAGCGCATGCACCTCGCCGGAGCGCAGCTCGAAGTCGCAGCCGTCGAGCGCACGCACGCCGGCGAACGCCTTCGAAACATTGCGCATCGAGACGATGGGCTGGGTTGCTCGCTCGTTCATTGCGGCGAAATCCTATTCCCACCCTCGAACACCGGTCGCCAGTCCGGGCTTTCGTTCGCGGCCAGAATCTGCCGCTTCACAGCACAGGACCCGCCATGCCCGATCTGTCGACCTTCCCCATCACGAAGAAATGGCCCGCCAAGCACCCCGATCGGCTGCAGCTCTATTCGTTGCCGACGCCGAACGGCGTGAAGATTTCGATCATGCTCGAAGAGACCGGCTTGCCTTACGAGCCGCACCGCGTCGGCTTCGAAACCGATGACCAGATGACGCCGGAGTTCTTGTCGATCAGCCCCAACAACAAGATCCCGGCGATCATCGATCCGAACGGACCGAACGGCGCACCGCTCGCGTTGTTCGAGTCCGGCGCGATCCTGATCTATCTCGCCGACAAGACCGGAAAGTTGATGCCGCAGGACGCCGCCGAGCGTTACGAGACCATTCAGTGGCTGATGTTCCAGATGGGCGGCATCGGCCCGATGTTCGGCCAGGTCGGCTTCTTCCACAAATTCGCCGGCAAGGACTACGAGGACAAGCGCCCGCGCGACCGCTACGCCGACGAAGCCAAGCGCCTGCTCAAGGTGCTGAACCGGCAGCTCGCGCAGCGCCAGTGGCTGATGGGCGAGGCCTATACGATCGCCGACATCGCGACCTTCCCGTGGGTGCGCAACCTGATCGGCTTCTACGGCGCCGGCGAGCTCGTGGGGATCGCCGACTTTCCGAACGTCACCCGCGCGCTCGACGCCTTCGTTGCGCGTCCTGCAGTCGCGCGAGGCCTTTTGATCCCGGCCAAGGACACGGTGTCGCCATGAGAGCGCTGCTGGTCGCTGCGATGTTGGGGCTGATCCCGCTTGCGTCTCGGGCCGCGTCCGAGACGATCACCGATCAGAACTCGAGCCTCAAGTTCAGCATCGACGACCCGATCTTCAATCTGAATGTCCCGAACGACCCGGTGCAGTTGCCGCGCACCGTCGAATGGACGGTCGATGGCCGGCGCATCCTCGTCTATCCGTCTAGCCCGTTGACCTTTGTCGACATCGGTCACATCCACAAGGGGCTGCACGTCGGCGCCAGCCAGATTCATGCGCAAGGTCCGCTGCTGGGTTTCGGCACCGGCGGCTCCATGTCGGGCACGGTGACCGGTGGCGTCGTCTATTCGGTCAGCGGCGGTGCGTCGGGCAGCGGCGTCTCGCGCATTTCGGAGAAGGTCGACATTCACAACAAGACCGGCGCCGCGATCCCGCTGTCGTTGGCCGGACTGGGTTTCAAGCCGACCCAGGCGGCGCTCGAAGTGCCTGACTTGAGCGGCGTGACCGTGACCGGAACGACGGTCATCGTGTTCCAAGGCACTGCGGTGACCGACTCGCTGACCGAGCCGCCGTTCGCGCCAGTGACCGTGCTGCCGGTCACGTCTTTCACCGGCTTCAACCCCTTGCTCAATCAGAGCTTCAGCCTGCCCGCCGGCGCGCTGTTGACGATGGTCACCGAATTGAAAGTAGAGCCCGCGCCGTGGCTGACGATCACGACGATCTGGTGGCTGGTCGCACTGGCTGCCCTGGGCGCGCCGCTGGTCGTGATGGCTTCGCGACGGCGCTGAGCTTCGCCGGCAGCGTGAGGCGCTCTTCGGCAAAAAGCCGGGTCTTTGTGCGCCATTTGTTCGGATTCGCATCGGTTCACAGACGCTAGCCTCACTGTCGAGCGCTTCTGGCTTTTCACGCCCATCGAGCTTACGCAGCGCTTCGTGAGATTTGCACTTCATGAGCTGTAATGCCGGCGCCGTGCCGGCCGAAAACCCGTAAGCCCTTCGGCGTTCGCAGGGCATCGAGCCTAACGACGGGCCGAACCACCTTGCTGTAGAGGAACCGCAATGAACGTCTTGAAGAACATGACACTCGGCACCCGGCTCGGCGCCGGCTTTGCCACCGTGCTCGCACTCACCGCGATCATGATCACGCTGGCCATCATGCGCTTTGTCAGCGTCGGCGAATTGAGCGACAAGATCATCACCAAGGACTGGGTCAAGGCCGATGCCGCGGCGACGATCAACGCCACGACCCGCGCCAACGCACGCCGCACGCTCGAGCTGCTGCTCGTCACCGACCAAGTCGCTGTGGCCAAGATCCACGAGCGAATCGATGGCAACAAGAAGCAGATCAGCGAGGCGCTGGAGACGCTCGACAAGCTCGTGTACGCGCCCGAAGGCAAGAAGATCCTCGCCGGCATCAAGGAGTCTCGCGTCGCTTATGTCGCGTCGTTCAGCAAGGTCGACAAGATGGTCGCCGAAGGCAAGCGCGATGAAGCGACGAAGCTGATGTTCGCCGAGACGCTGCCGGCGCTCGATGCGCTGCAGGAGCGGATCATGGAAATCTCCGCGCTGCAAAAGAAGCTCGTCGAGGCGAGCGGCGTCGAGATCAAGAACGACATCATGTCGGCCCGCACGCTGATGCTGATCATCGGCCTGGCCGGCATGTGCGTCGGCGCGACGGTCGCCTGGTGGCTGACCCGCACGATCACCGGTCAACTCGGCGGCGAGCCCGACTATGCATCGAGCGTGGCGCGTGAAATTGCTGCCGGCAACCTGGCCGTCGACGTGCAACTGCGCGAAGGCGACAAGTCGAGCCTGTTGGCCGGCATGAAAGCGATGCGCGACAGCCTCGCCGTGATCGTCGGCCAGGTTCGTCAAAGCAGCGACAGCATCGCGACCGGGTCGAGCCAGATCGCCACCGGCAACGCCGACCTGAGCCAGCGCACCGAAGAGCAAGCGTCCAACCTGCAGCAGACCGCCGCCTCGATGGAGCAGCTCACGTCGACGGTGAAGAACAACGCCGACACCGCGTGCCAGGCGACTCAACTGGCGAGCTCGGCCAGCGCCGTCGCGGCCGAAGGCGGCGTGGTCGTGGGCCAGGTCGTCGCCACGATGGAAGCCATCACCGCGTCGAGCAAGAAGATCGTCGACATCATCGGCGTCATCGACGGCATCGCCTTCCAGACCAACATTCTCGCGCTCAACGCTGCGGTCGAAGCAGCGCGTGCCGGCGAGCAAGGTGGCGGCTTCGCGGTGGTGGCGAGCGAAGTCAGAAGCCTCGCGCAACGCTCAGCAGCCGCGGCGAAAGAGATCAAAGGCCTGATCACCGACAGCGTCGATAAGGTCGAGACCGGCAGCCAGCAAGTCGGCCATGCCGGACGCACGATGAGCGACATCGTCGCCCAAGTGAAGCGCGTCAACGACCTGATCGGCGAGATCAGCTCGGCCACGTCGGAGCAGACCCAAGGCATCAGCCAGGTCGGCGACGCGGTGAACCAGCTCGACCAGGTGACGCAGCAGAACGCAGCGCTCGTCGAAGAGAGTTCAGCCGCTGCCGAAAGCCTGAGCCAGCAAGCCGCCAAGCTCGTCGAAGCGGTGAGCGTGTTCAGGCTCAGTCACGACGAGACCCGCAACGTGATCGCCCGCTTGCAGTCGTCCAGCGCGAGCCAATCGAAGCCGGTCGTCGCGCACAAGCCGGTGCTGTCCAAGCCGGCACCGCGCTGGGCGGCGGCACCGGTCAAGCCGGTGCGTGCCGAAGCCGCAGCGACGGCTGCTGAAGAGCATTCGGAGTGGGAGAAGTTCTGACGCGGTTGCGCGTAACAGCGAGCAGCTGACCGGCGGAAGCGAGTTCAAACTCGCTTCCGCTTTTTTCATGGCGCGTCTACATTGCAGTCTCATCCACCAGGAGATCACGCCATGCCCATTCGCACCGCAACGCTGGCCAGGCAGATCGAGAAGAACGGCGCGAGGCTGCATCAGGCGATGCTGATGCGAGCCCATTCGCAAGGCATGGAGCACGAGGCGTCGGACGCCGAGAAAGCTCTGCTGGAAGAGCGAGCGCAGCTCAAGGAAGCGCGCTCGCAGCGCCAGGCGCAAAGCAAGCAGGCCAAGCCGAAGGCCGCCAAGTTCGTGGCCAAGCCGAAGGCGCCGAAAGCCCCGAAGGCCCCGAAGGAGCCGAAGGAACACAAGGAGGCGAAGGACGCGAAGTCGGCCAAGGCCCACAAGACGCGCGCCGAAAAACACGCGCAGAAGGCCGAGGCCCTCGAGGCGGCGAAGCGAGCGGCGAAGAAGTCAGCGAAGACTTGAGAGCGGCGGTGACCAACCCAGTCATCGTCCGCGCCGTCGTCGCGCAAGACTTCGATGCATGGAGCCAGCTCTGGGACGCCTACAACGCCTTCTACGGGCGCGAGGGACCGACCGCATTGCCGCATGAGATCACGCGGACGACATGGTCGCGCTTCTTCGACGCGTACGAACCGGTTCACGCGCTGGTCGCCGAGAGCGCGGGCCGTCTGGTCGGCCTGGCCCACTACCTGTTTCATCGCAGCACGACGCAGATCGCGCCGAGTTGCTATCTGCAGGATCTCTTCACTGCCGAAGCGGAGCGCGGCAGCGGCGTCGGCCGCTCGCTGATCGAAGCGGTGGTCGAACGGGCGGCCAGCGCGGGCGTCGCGCGCGTGTATTGGCAGACGCACGAGACGAACACGGTCGCGATGCAGCTGTACGACAAGCTCGCCGAGCGGTCGGGTTTCGTGGTCTATCGCAAGCTCATATGACGCCCGAAGTGAAAACATCCACCGCCCGTGTCGCCGTCGTCCAAGCCGGGTCCATCCCGTTCGACACCGATGCCTGCATCGACAAGGCCGTGCGATTGATCGGCGAGGCGGCTGCCGATGGGGCGCGGGTGATTCTCTTTCCCGAGGCGTTCATCGTCGGTTATCCGAAGGGGTTGAACTACGGGCTCGTCATCGGTGCGCGCGACCCGGTCGGGCGGGAAGAGTTTCGGCTTTATCTCGACGCCGCGATCGAGGTTCCGGGGCCGCACACGCAGCGGCTCGGCGAAGCGGCGGCGGCGCATGGTTGCTACGTCGTCATCGGCGTGATCGAGCGCGAGCTCGGCACCTGCTACTGCAGCGCGCTTTTCTTCGCGCCCGATGGTCGTCTGCTCGGCAAGCACCGCAAGCTGATGCCCACCGCGCTCGAGCGAATGATCTGGGGCTTCGGCGATGGCTCGACGCTCACCGTGGTCGACAGCCCGTATGGCCGAATCGGATCGGTGATCTGCTGGGAAAACTACATGCCGATGCTGCGCATGGCGATGTACGCGAAGAACGTCGCGCTGTATTGCGCGCCGACCGCCGACGACCGCGACACCTGGCTCGCGACGATGCAGCATGTCGCGCTCGAAGGCCGCTGCTTCGTGTTGACGGCCTGCCAGTTTCTTCGCCGCGGCGACTTCCCCGACAGCGTGCGCGTGTCTCTCGGCGACTCGCCCGACGCGGTGCTGATGCGCGGCGGCAGCGCGATCATCAGCCCGCTCGGCAAGGTGCTCGCCGGCCCGCATTTCGGCAGCGAAGCGATCCTCACGGCCGACCTCGACCTCGACGACATCGGGCGCGGCAAATTCGACTTCGACGTCGCCGGGCACTACAGCCGGCCCGACATCTTTCAGCTCAGCGTCAACGAAGCGCCGATGGCCGCGGTGGTCGCGAAGGTCAAGGCGACCTGACCCCGGCCCACCAGCTCGGCGGCCAGCGGCAGAACGACGACTCCTGCGAGCGTCCCCAGGTGCGGATGCGCGCGAGCATCGCTTCGGTCGGCGCCCGCATCCGCTCGCCGTGCAACGTGACGGCAGCGACGGCGTTGCGGCATTGGCGGTCGACACTCGGCGACAGCGCGAGCGTCACGAACAGCGCGTTGCGCGCATCGCGCTCGCGGCCGACGAGCGCGCTCGCGATCGCGAAGTTCGTCCAGTCCTCGATGCGGCCTTGCGGGAAGCGCGGGTCCGGCATCGTCAGCGCGTACAACGCCAACTGACGTGCCGCTTCGGCGCGCGCCGGTCGCTGCTTGAGGTAATAGAACGCGAGGTTGGCGGCGATCACCGCGTTGTGCGGGTCGGCACCGAAGGCGCGCGTCTGCAGGTTCAGCGCGTGTTGCGGATTGCGCTCGTTCCAGAATGCAGCGTCGGCCGCATCACTGAGCAGCTTCGCGTCGACGGACGATGCAGCGACCATCGGCAAGGTCTCGTCGGGCGCAAGACGCGCCGACTTCGCCGCATCGACGATCTCGGCGTTCTGCCACGGGTTGTCGGCTTGCGCAGCGACATGCAATGCGCGCAACACGCGGCGCTCGGCACGCTGCGCGAGTTGCGGCATGTGCTCGGCCATCAGCACCGCGGCGCGCATCGAGAAGTCGTCGGGAAGCTGCGGCGCGGGAGGCTCGGCGATCTTGACCGGCGTGACGGCGGGGGCAGGCACGGGAATCGGCGCGGGCAGTGGCGCCGGCAGCGGATTCGATGTCGTTGCGCTCGGCATCGATATCGTCGTCACGGCCGGTGCCGCCGGAGCCGCTGCTGCCGCGACGACCGTCGTCGGCGCAGGCAACGGTGCCGGCGCAGGTGTCGCCACAGGGCCGCGCTTGCGCACCGGCCCGGCCGCAGCGGCGAACGGCGGCGCGGGTGCCAGCGTGACGCGCGGCGCCGCAGACGGCGCACTCGGCTTGCGAACAACGACCACGGGCTTCGGCTTGAACCGCGCTGCGGGTCGAGGCAGTGCAGCGACCGCAGGTGGCGGCGCGGCGCGCGGCACGGCGGCGGCGACTTCGGCCTTAGCCGGTACCGTTGCGGGTGCCGGTGGCGCATCGGTTGGCGTTGCAGCGGGCGCTTGCGCAGCAGTCGGTGCCGATGCCGGCGTTGGCGCCATCATCGCGGCCGACGCCGGTACCGCTGGCGGCACGAGCATCGGCGTCGCAGCCGAAGCAGGCAATGCCGCGGGCGCCGGTGTTGCATCGACCGGCGCTTGCGCGACGAGCTCTTTCGCAGCCGGCGTCTTCGAATCCGCCTGCGCGCTCGCCGGCACCGCGCTGCCATCGCGCTGCAGCATCAACCACGCTTCGCCGAGCAAGGGCACAGCGAGCGCGCCCGCGCTCGCGATGCCCGCGACCCACCATGCGCGGCGAGCACCATCGCCGAGCTTGCGTGGTGGCTGCTCGCGCGCAAAGACAGGCTCGACGGCCGCTGCGTTGATCGGCAACGCAATCCGCGTCACCGGCGTTCGCGTCTCGATCGCTGCGATGCCGGCGTCGCGCGCGAGCCGCCAGCCGCGCGCGAGCGACGCTGCGAGATCCTTGTCGCGCAGCGCGCGCGACGCGATCTCGATCAATTCCTTGTGCGGCCGTTGCGCCGGCGTGCCGCGGTCGTGCGCGTCGACCAGACGCCGCACCAGCGACAACGCAACGGCGAGCCGCTGTCGCGTCCAGCCTCCGGCGCCGTCGGTGTCGGCGCCCGGCAGATAGCGGCGAAGCATCGCGGCCAAGCTGAACACGTCGCAGCGCCAATCGAGCTGCCGCGTCGGCAGCAGGTTGCCGTGCCGCCCAGCCTCGAGCGCGTGCAGCAGGCGCGGCGACTGGTAATCGAACTCGGCCTGGTGGCCGATCGGGAACGCCGTCTTCAGCGGCTCGCCCGACACCAGCGAGAACGCGAAATCAATCAACGCGATCTGTTCGAACAGCGGTCTCACGATCTGCTCGGGCCGGGCCGGATCGAAGTCGGGGGGCCCGTACGGAATGCAGACGTTGTCGGCTTTCAGATCGAGGTGCACGAGCTGCAACTCATGGATCGCGTCGAGCGCGATCAGGCCATGTCGCGCCAGCGCCCACCAATGCGCGCAGTCCTCGAACACATGGCGCAGCACGACGCCATCGCGCTCGACAGGCAACAAGGTCGCCCAGTGATCGACAGTGATGCCGGCGTCGTAGGTCTGCACCAGCGCCGCGCCGCCGCCGGCACCGCGGTCGAACTGGACGACGTCGGGCACCGGGCCGATGCCGTGGCCGACGAGGCGCGCGAGGATGCGCCACTCGCGCTCGGTCCAATGGCGAAAGTCCGCGCCCATGCTCGACAGGAAGCGCTTGGTGTAGCGCCGCCGCTCGCCCGGCAGCGCCTCTTCGCGAAACACTTCGACGTGCTCGCCGGTCACCATCTTGAGGCGGCTGCGTCCGAAGACGCGCTCGATGTTCTCGGGGGTCATTCGAGTGTCGTCCCGTCGGCGGCGTCGGCCTGCCGGCTCGTCCATGGAACGCCGAGGCCGCCGCGCTGAACCAGCAGCACAGTGGCGTCGTCGGTGCTGCCGTTGGCGCGTGCCAGCGCGATCAATTCTTCGCAGCGCTTGATCAGCGGCTGCGACGTGTCGGGCGCACGTGCGAGCTCGCTCGGCTCGACATGCTTGTGCACGCCGTCGCTGCACATCAGCAGCATCTCGCCGCGCCGCAGCCCGGTGAAGACGATGTTCGGGCTCAGCACGGCGCCGTTGCCGACCATGCGCGCCGGGTCTTCGAGCGCGCTGCCGGGCGGCGGAATCTCGTTCAGATGCTCGAAGGTGTCGTCCTGCGTCAGCACGTCGATCGCGCCGTCGCCGTTCGCGCCGACGCGGTAGACGCGGCAATCGCCGACCCAGGCGACGAGCCAGCGCGACGAGAACACGTTGACCGGTGCGCACAGCGCGACCGTCGCCGCACCCGGCGAATCGGTCAGCTCGGCGATGCTCTCGGCGATCGCGCGGTCGGCGGCGAGCATCGCGTCGCACACCGCGGTCGAGCCGATGCGGTGGTGGTCGAGCGCGGCATGCAGATGCGCGACGAGCTCGCGGCTCGCCATCGCCGCCATCGCGCCGCCGCCGACGCCGTCGGCGACGACGAAAACCTTCGCCGCGCGGCCGAGCACGCTGTGCGCGTCTTCGTTGACCGAGTGCACGCTGCCGCGCGACGACGCGACCGCGGCGGCGACACGACCGAACGCGGTCGAGTGGACCGACTGCTGACCGGCACCGCGCTTGCCGCGCGCGGCTGCGGGCTCCAGAGGCGTGATCACGCTCATGGCCGCGACAGCACGAGGCTGCATGGCGGATGGCTCTTCAAGCCGGCACCGAGCACCATCGTCTGGCCGATGTTCCAGCGGAACTGCGTCCCGACCGCGTGGCTCACGCCGTCGACGACGACGCCGTTGTCGCCGTGCACGACCACTTGCGCGCCTGATTCGTCGAGCTCGATGATCTCCAGGTGATGGCCCGACACCGCCTCGTGAATACGATCGACGATGAGTTGCTGGTTGCGCGAGCGGCCGATCGCGATCGGCAGCGCCGCGGCCCGCAGCTCGAGCGTTCGCTCGCCCGAGGCGACGCGCGCCGTCATCGTCAGCACCGCCTGGCGCGTCGCGACGATGGGCGTCAGGGCGGTCTTCGGGGTCGGTGCGATCTGCGTCGTCGGCGTTGCGCGCATCGACGTGCCTGCCGGCGAATGCAACGCCACCGACGGGTATTCGCTCGCCGGGCCGTGCGAGCGCGCTGACAGCACGATGCGCGCAGCGTCGGGCAACTTGATCGGCTGCTCGACGGCGCCACCGTTCTCGGGGCCGCCACTGCGCTCGATCGAACCCGTAGCTCCTTCGACACGGATGCCGTTGGTCGATCCCGCATCGCTGACCCACCACGCGCCCTTGTCGAGCCAGATCTCGGCGTGGCGCCGGCTGGTGTAGCTGCCGTTGACGCGAATGTCGCAGCCCTCGTCCTTGCCGACGATGTAGCGACGTCCGGGCACGACCGACTGCAGCACCACGCGGCGCCGGCCGTCGGCGTCTTCGATATCGAACTCGCAGCGCAGACCGGCGAGCGGCGTCGTCAGCGTCGTGTGGACCGCGGTCGCGGTGACCGGATTGGCACGCGTCGCATCGAGCTCGGCCCAAC
Organism: Betaproteobacteria bacterium; assembly: GCA_005882155.1. GTDB lineage: Bacteria > Pseudomonadota > Gammaproteobacteria > Burkholderiales > Burkholderiaceae_C > Albitalea. Next base: position 11,540 of record VBCQ01000241.1, on the reverse strand, counting down.
GGCCGACGATGCTGACCTGATACGGCCGCACACTGCCAGATGGCGGCGCCGCGCGCAGCGATTCGATCAGCTCGGCGTAGTCGTCCTCTTCGTCGGCGTCGTCGTCGCGCGAGCGTGCATCGAGGAGCCCGGCGAATTGCGTGAGGTCGATCGCCGACGCGTTCGGCAGCCCACCGATGACTTCGCGTGCGAGGTAGCGCTTGACCTGCTCTGGCTTGAACTCGCGCATGAACTGCTGCAGCAGCGCACGCGCGTCGCCGCCTTGCGGGCAATCGACGCCGATCGAGGTCAGCACGAAGCGGTCGTAATCGGCGATCGCCAGATGCAATCGCACATGGCTCACGATGAAGTGCTCGAGCTCGTCGCGGATCGCGGCGACCAGCGCTGCGTAGGGCCCGAGGTGCTCGGCTTCGGTCAGCGCGGAGTCGGGCGTTTGGCTGCGCGACCAGCTGGATGTCGACGGCGCGAAAGCCGGCTCGCGCGGCGGGAGGTCCCCACGCACGATGACGCCGTTGATGCGATGGACGCGGTCGAGGACCCAAGATTTGAGCGACATGATTTGGTTCTCCGGGTGCGGGACTTCGACAGGCTCAGTCCGAACGGGTGGGGGTTTGTGTTCGGAGAGGGCTTCGATTCGCGCAGCGAACCCTGTCCTGAGCGCGTCGAAGGGTCAGCCCGAACGGGGATTGGGCCCGCGCGGGGAATAAACCCGCTCGGACTGAGCCTGTCGAAGTCCCTGACCACATTCCGCAATCCCCTTCAATTCCGATAAGCCACCACCAGCGTCAGCAACGGCCCTGCCCCACGCAGATGCCGCACCCGCGGCGACGCCGGCAATCCATAGCGCGCGATGCGCTCGATGAAGCCGCTCCAGGCCGGCTGCAACGCATCCCCCGCATCGACGCGCTGCTGCAACGCCGGCAACGACACGTCGAGCAGCAGCGCCACCCGCGACACGTCGCCGATCAACACGATCGCGCGTCGCAAGGTGTCTTCGATATCGGCGAGACAACGCTCGACCGGTCCATCGAAGGTCCACACCAGCGGCGCCGGCAAGGTTTCGCGAACAGCCGACTTCATGGCGCCGCTCCCGGGATGACACCGAGCTGTCGCCCAGTGATCTGCATCGCGATTTCCGCCGCTGGATTCGGCCCGTGATCGCCGGCGCCGTGGATGCGGCCACCTTGCACGGTCCAGTTGCGCTCGGTCAGCACCGCGATCACTTTGGTCCATGGGCCGCTGCCATGCGCATCGCTGCGATACGCGGCGACGTACCACTTGTATGGGCGCAGCGCGCCGCATGCGGGTTCGTTGCTGCGCCGCGCTTCGTCGGGGCGGCCGCACAGCTTCACCAATTGATCGAGCGAAAAGTCGTCGCTCGGAAAGCTCGGCGTGCCGGTCTTGCCGGCGAGCCATTCGATGTCGCGGCAGGCACGCGCATCGAACACCTGCTCGCAGGCAGTGCGCGATGTGCCGGCCCGATGACCGTACGACAGGCCGCTCAGGATCACTTCGGCGGCGTCGTGCGACACGCGATTGGCTTGCGGCGCGGCGAGTTCCCAGCGCTCGACCGCCGAGGCGAGCGTCGCCGGCTTGCCGTTGGCAACACCGCGCAGCGACTCCACGAGATGCGGCCGCCGCACGTCGGCCTGTCCGTTCGCTGCCGCGGCGAGCGTGGCCATCATCCCTGCAATGCCGAGCGCGCTCGATCGCGCATGGCCCTGACCCCAGCCTTCGGCGACGATATCGACGACCGCGCCGCCGCTGCATTTCTCCCAGTCGTCCTTGCTGCGCGCGCGACCGTCGGCGCCGGCCGCGCAGCGGCGAACGATCGCCGGGTTCAGCACCATCGCCGGCGTCAGGTGCAGCGGCGCGCCGAGGCGGCCGGCGACCGGCTCGCTGAGCAAGCGGCCGAAGGCCACCGGTGTCGCGAGCGGCCGAATCGCGCCGGCTTCCGCAGTCGCGTCGACGGCGCGGCCGAACAGCAGGTCCTGCTTGCCGCAATCGACACGCGGCTCGATGCAGCCGTTGTTCCAGCCGAATGCCGACGCCATTGCCTGCACGTCCCACGGTCGATGGCAATGATCGAAGCTTTTGTCGCTGCAGAACATGCGATCGAGAAAGCGCGCCGAGTCGGAGCGCATCAACTGACCGCGCATGCTGTCGTGCGAGGGCATCGCCGTGCGCTTCATCTCGGCGCGCTCGGCGGCCAGCCAGCGCGCGCCGACGTCGCGATCGGTGAGGAAGGCCGCGGCCATGATCGGCTTGATCGTCGACGCCGGCATCGCGTCGTGGAACACCGCGGGATTCAGCAGCGCATCGGGCCGATAGCGAACCGGGTAAGGCATGCGCTTGTCGCAATTCGCATCGCGGCCGGGGCCGTCGACTTCCGAGCGCGCGCAAGGCGACATGGCACCGGCGAGCGCTTCGATGCGGCCGGTTGCGACATCGATCACCGCGACCGCGGCCATGCGAACCATCGCGCCTTCGAGCAAGCGATTGCCCAGCGGCTGGCCTTTGTCTTCGGCGCGCCGCATGTCGAGCGCGCGGCAGACATCGTGCCGGCCGGTGTAGCAGGCCGCGGTCTTCTGCGCGAGTGCTTGAAGCGGCGGCACGATCGTCAGGTCGACCGAGAAGCCGACATCGACCGGCGCGCCGTCGAGCACGATGCGGTTCGGCCCGTAGCGATACGCGCTCGGCGGGTCCGACGCGGCGGCTTGCGATTCGGTGTACAGCCGATACAGCGCACCGGTCGGGTTGCGCAGCGGCTCGAGCGCTTGCAGCATTGCCGGCAACGAGGGCGGGACCATCCAACGCGCGTCATCGCTCGACAACGCAGTCGGCGATTCGCCCGCGAGAGGTGTCGGCACCGTCGTCGACGCTGCATCGCCGCTGTTGAACAAGGCCGGCATCGCACACAAGCGCTCCTGCGCGCTGTGCGCGCTGGCGATGAAATGGGTCGGCGCGGTGACCGCGCCCGACGCATCGTGACCGCCGAGAAAGATGCAGCCCGACACGCCGTTCCACGGGTTGTGGCGCGCGACCTGGCGCGGCGCGATCTCCATCATCTGGTCGGCACGCCAGCGCGCGACGACCTTCGCGCCTTCGGTGCCGCGCCATGCCAGCGCGTCGAGCATGCGCGCGTCGGCGCGCGACAGCGTCGCGAGCGCGGTCGCGAGGTCGGCACAGGCGAGCTGGAAGCGCTGGCCCGGGTACTCCGGCGTTTCGAGCGACACGCCGAGAACGCGCCGCGCTGCGTCGAACCAGCGCTGCGCATCGAGGCCGACACCGCCCGCCACCCGCGTGTTGGGCCGCGTGCTGAAGCGCCACAGCGCGGCATCGAGCTCGGCCCACTGCGCAGCGATGTGCTCGGCGGGTGACGGTGCGAGCGTGCCGTGGTCATGCCAACGCGCGATCCAGCGCGCGGTCCACGGCGTGTCCCATTCGGCGCGGCACTGCGGAACACCGGCGAGCATGTCGGCCGCACTCGGCGTCGATAGCGTGCTGCCGCTGCGCCGCACGATCGCCTCTTCGAAGGTCTTCAAGGCCGCGACATGGCGCACGCTGAGATATCGATCGCCTGGCCCGCGCAACGGCGACACCGCCGACGGCTCGCGCGGGCGAATCACCGCCACGAGCAGCAAAATCGCGAGCATCACCGGCACGACGGCGAGCGTCGCGCCGATGGCGAAGTCGAGCAGTGTGGTGCGGCGCATCTCAGTGCAGATCCACGTTCAGACACAGCGCAAGAAACGCCATGTTGACCACCAGCGATGTCATGCCGAAGCTGACGAACGGGAAGGTCACACCGGTCAGCGGAAGCACCGCGAGGTTGCCGGCGACGGTGACGGCGAATTGGCACAGCGTCAATGCGACCCAGGCGACCGCGATCCAGCTCATGAAGGCCTGGCCGTCGTAGCCGACCCGCCCCGGCAGCGCGATGAAGCGCGGCTCGCCGTGCGTGACGCGGCCATGATGGCGGATCAGGCGGTGCAGCCAGACTGCGCAAGCGAGCGCTGCGATCCATGCGCTCAGCGTGCCGAAGGCGCCGACGATCGCGGTGAAGGTGTAGTCGCTGTGGATCTGTGCCGGCACGCCGCCGCAGCGGCCGGCGCTCGCGTAGCCGCACCACGGCACGTTGCCGATGCCGAAGCCGTCGGGCGGCGTCGCGCGCTGGAACCACGACACGAGTGCCAGCTGGTCGTTGCCCGATGCGAGCGGCGCGGCAAGGCTCTCGAGCCGCGTCGCGGTGACCGTGTGAACCGCGCCAAGCCTGAACAGCGCCGACGTCGTTGCGGCGATCCACGCGATGAAGAGAACGACGGCGAGCAGCAAGGCCGCGACGCGCTGCCCGCTGCGCTGATGCCACCACATCGCGAGCGACGCGGCAACGAAGCCGCCCGCCGCGTAGCCGGCGATCAGCAGCGGCCCCATGTCGCGGGTGACAAGCATGAAGACGACCAGCACTGCCGCGACGAAAAGCAGCGGCCCCATGTAGCGCAACAGCGATGCGCCGGCGCGGCCCGAGCGTGCGAGCCGCTCGGCCAGCGGGTCCCCGCGCAAGAAGAAAAACCAGGCGCCGCCGACGATCAGCCAGAGCCGGCCGAGCTCCGACGTGAGCTGGCGCATGTTGGCAAACGCGAGACCGGCCGCGGTAACGGCGACGAGCGTCGCCAGAATCGCCAGCAAGACAGCGCGTGCGCTGCCGATGCGGCGCGCCGCGCGGTGCGTCGCCTCGCCGGCGATCGACAGCGTCCACGCGAGCGCGCGAGCGAGTGGCTGGCGCAGGAACAGCACGACCGAAAACACCAGCATCGCGAGCCACAAATGGCCCTGGTGGTACAGCGCGAGATAGCGGTTGCCGACGTGCGCGTGGGCCGATAAATCCAGCAGCAGCAACCAGCCGAGCCCGGTCGCCCACACGAGGCCGGGGTAGCCGATGCGCGAGCTCATCGCTTGCGGCGCCTTCGTGATTGCGACGCGTCGAACACCCGAGAACAGCAGCAGGACCAAAGCCGTCGCGCCCAGCGCGATGACAAAGTTCGCCGGCGGGCTCGACATCGCCGCATCGATGCGCGCCGGCTCGAAATTGCGCGTGCCGCCGAGCGGCCACGGCACCCGGCCGGCCCATGCGGCCACCGCCCACAGCGCGAGCGATGCGGCGACGCCGAAGGCAGGTGCCAGCCGCGTGCGACTCGCATTGACGAGCACGAGCCCGATCAGCATCGCGCCAGCCCATTGCCAGCCGGCGGTCTGGAACAGCGCGCGCGTCGCTTCGTTCTTGCGCGAGTTCAACAGAGACTGCCGGGCATCGCTCATCAACGACGCCGCGCTCGACACGCTGGCTCGCAAGTCCATCGAGCTGCAGGCCGGCGCGAGTGGCGCGCTCGACGCCGGCAGCAGCGCGGTGTCGGCAAGCGCCTCGGTCGCCGCGTGGCCATCGAGCGCTGCGGCGAGCAGCAGCACCGCGTTGGCGCGCGCGATGTCGTGCGTCGCGTCGCCGCCAGCAGGCACGCTCGAATCGGCGAGTACGGCTTCGACCCGCCGCGTCGCGCAGACGAGCGGCGCCGGCCCCGGCAGATCGGTCTGCGCCAATTGAAAGCGCTCGATGAACGGCTCGGTGTCGGCTTCGATCGCCGCGATCGCATCCGACAGGCCGAGCAGGTCGCCGATGCCTTCGCGCTGCCGCAATCGCAGTTCGGCAAGGCGGGCCTGCGCAATCTCGACCCGCTCGAGGAAAGCGCGCGTCGTCCGCGTCAACGCATCGGCGAGGGGCAGCGGCAGCCGCGTGAGACTCGACGCTGGGGCGCCGCTTTGGCTGCCAGCGCACAAGCGCTCGCGCAAGGCCGGCTCGGCCAGCGACCCCGCTGCTGAACACACCGCCGGCAAGGCCGGTGGCGGCAGACCGCGGACCGGGAAACTGAGCTCGGCGAAGCGCTGGTCGCGTCCGACACCGACCTGCGCCACGCGGTCGAAGAATGGCAGCAGCAGCACGATGGCCGCGACGACGCCGAGCGTTTCGAGCAGCGCTGGGAAACTGCGGGCGAGCCACCCGCGGCGCCGGCTCGTCGCGAGGACAGTGTTCGATGTGATCACGATGGGTACTGCTGCGCTGTACTGCGGGACGGTGACTCAGCGCCGGTCGGCGGCAAGATCGCGCTCGGGGCGACCCTGCACGACGCGCACCCGATCACCGACCTTGAACGGCGGCATCGCGTCGAGGCTGCGGGTCTGCACGTCGCCGTTGTCGAGGCGGATCACGACGTCGTAGTGCGTTCTGCGCTTGCTCGCGCGCTCGTTCTCGCGCCCCGCATGGCCGCCGCCGACCGCGCCGACGATTCGCGCTGCGGTGCGCCGCACATCGTCGGCGAATTCGCCGCCGAGGATCGCGCCGAGCACGCCGCCGCCGGCGGCGCCGCGGTAACCCGGCTGGCCGCGCACCTCGACTTCGCGAATCGCCTGCACGACGCCGCAGTCGCTGCACGTGTCGATGACCGGGGCGCCAGACGCAGTCGCGCCGACCGCCGTGGTGGCTGGCGCCGTCGTGCCCAGCGCAGTCGTCGCGAACCCACTCGCGCCCAGCACCAGCGGCTCTTCGAGCACGGCGCTCGTGACGCGCTGGCCGAGCGCCAGGTCGGCGCTGACGCGGCTGTCCGCCGCGATCCGGTCACCCGCCGCAACGGTGTACACGCCTTCGTAGATGCCGGCCTGCGTCTCCTGCAGCACCAGCGAGCGATCGACGCCGGCGATCTGCAGCGTCGCCGCCCCACCCGGCGTGCCATAGAGGGTGAAGCGCAGCGCCGTGCCGGGGCTCAGTTGGGCGACCTCCTCGACGTCGAACCCGTCGACTCGCGGCGCAACGCCGACCGTTGCGGCGAACGCAGGCACGGTCATCCACAGCGTCGCCAACACGCCGACCCACCAGTGGCGCAGGGTCATCATCCGGAGCTCCTCGACGTCAACGTTCGAAGGACGCCCCGCGCAGGGCAAAGCCGGCCGTTTGCCGAGGATTCCGTTCAACGTTGTCAGGACAACGCGACATCATCGCCGCGGCCGACAGGGAATCCACCGAAAGTTCAGCCGCTTGCTTGGCTCACATGTGCTTGCGGTTGCTTCACGTATGGAAACGTTCAGCGCCGCAACGACGATCTCACATCGTCGCGATCGCGAACGTATCGCGCCCGGCGCGCTTGGCGTCGTACAGGGCCGCATCGGCCTTGGCGATCAGATCGGTGCCCGACACCGCATCGCGATCGACGAATGCGACACCGATGCTGCAGCTGACGCCGATCGAGCGCGTGCCGAGCGAGAACGCGGGCTTGAGCCCGACGCCGATCTTGCGCGCGACGAGCTCGGCCTCGGCGTGATTGCGCAAGCCCTCGAGGATGATCACGAACTCGTCGCCGGCCAGCCGCGCCACCATGTCGGTCGTGCGCACGCAGTCGAGCAGCCGGCGGGCGATCTCCTTGAGCACCGCGTCGCCTCCGGCGTGGCCATGGACGTCGTTGATCTCCTTGAAGTGATCGACGTCGAGGATCATCAGCGCCATCGGCCGGTTCTCGCGCCGGCTGCGGGCGATCGCCTCGGGCAGCCGCTCGTCGAAGCGCCGGCGATTCGGCACGCCGGTCAGCGAGTCGACGCGAGCGAGGTCGCTCATCCGGCGCTCGGCCTGGCGCAGCGCCGTGACATCGGTGCTCAACGCGTAGATGCCGGCCACCGATCCATCGGCTTGCAGGTCCGGGATGTAGGCCGTCTGCAGGGATCGCTCGATGCCGCGCGCGCTCGACTCGAATTCGAACTCGACGCGCTCGCCGCCGAGAGAGCGCCTCAAGTGCTCGCGCCGCTGCGAATAGAGCTCCGGACCGAGCACCTCGGCGATCGGGCGGCCGATCGCTTCGGCGGGGTCGATGCCCATCCACTCCCTGAAGGTCTCATTGCAAAAGCGCAGACGCTCTTCGCGGTCGATGTAGGAAATCAGCACCGGCAGGTTGTCGGTGATCGCGCGCAGTCGCTGCTCGCCGGCGGCCAATCGGGCTTGCACGTGCTTGCGCTCGGTGATGTCGTGCAGGAACGCAATCGCGGTGAACACCTCGCCGGCGCGCAGCGCGCCGATCGACAGCTCGATCGGAATCTCGTGCCCGGCGCGGTGCAGCGCCATCACCTCGATGCGGCGGTTGACGACCGGCCCGGCCCCGCTGTGGACGAAGCTGCGCAGCCCCGCGGCGTGGGCGTCGCGCATGCGCGGCGGAATGACGACCTCGGCCACCGCCCGGCCGAGGACCTCGGCGCGTTCCCAGCCGAGGGTCGCCTGCGCCTGATCATTCCAGTCGGTGATGCGACCGTGGTGGTCCATCGCGATGAAGGCGTCGGGCGCGTGCGACAGGATGCCGAGGGTGCGCTCTTCGCTGAGCCTCAACTGCTCGGCCCGCGCAGCGGCGTCCTCGGCTTGTCGCGTCGTTCGAAACAGCATCACGAGCGCGAGGCCGCCGAAGAGCAATGTCACGCTGCCGAAGATCAGCGCCTCGCGGCGCCAGTTGGCGAGCCAGTCGTCGACGCTTTGGCCGACGCCGACCACCAGGCGCGTTCCGCTCACGCGCTCGAAACCGCGCATTCGCTCGACGCCGTCGGGTGAAGCCTTGCTGATTCGCACGCCCGCATTCACACCGCTGCGCAGCGCGTTCAGGGCGCCATCGTCGTGCAGTATTTTCTTGCCGACGAGCGCGAAGTCGGCGGGCCGCCGCGCGATCAACGTGCCGTTGTCGTCGGCGAGGATCAAGGTGCCGCGCGCGCCGATCTCGAAGCGCTCGAACACGCGCTCGAACAATTCGATCGGCGTGCCGATCAGCATCACGCCGTCGAACTGCCCGTTCGGCCCGCTGATGCGGCGGCTGAAGACGATCGCCCACTTGCCGTTGATGCGCGACACGAAGGGCTGGCTGATGAACAAGCCCGCGTCGCCCGCGACATGGACGCGAAAGAACTCCTGGTTCTTCGACGAGGCCGTGTACGGCTGCGCATCCGAGCTGAAGACCTGGTAGCCCTCGGCGCTGAGGCGGCGCATCAAGACCGGCAAGCCGATGCGTGCCACGTTCTCGCGCATCACTTCGTTGCCGAGCTCGGGCGGGACCGGCCCGCGCTCGGAGAGCTGCAACCGCGCAAGACTGTCACGCCCGCCGACGAGCGCCAAGTCGATGCTGGCGACGATGCCGCGCGTGTACAGCGACAGTGCGGCGGTCAGGTTGCGCGTGTCGCGCTGCAGGTCGTCGATGGCGCGCTCGCGCGAGCGCTGCAACAGCAGGGCCACGACCGCGCAGATGATCAGAATCAGCGCAACGCCGAGCGTGTTGAGGAATCGTCGTTGCGTGCGGATCAATGCCGCTCCTAGCGCGACATCGCCGAGGGCGCTTCGCGCATCACCACACCGACGCGGTTGCGGCCTTCGCGCTTGGCCGCGAGCAGCTGGTCGTCGGCCGCTTTGAGCAGCGCATCGGGCGACGCGAGTGCGAGCGTCGTGTCGGCGACGCCGGCCGAGAAGCTCAGGCCTTGCAGCATGACGCCGCCGACATCGAAGGCCTGGGCGCGCCAACGCCGCAGCAGCGTCTGCACCTTGCGTCGCGCGCCATGGGCGTCGGTCCGCGGCATCAGCAGGCAGAACTCCTCACCGCCGTAGCGGCACGCGACGTCGCTGCGCCGGCCTTGCTCGGCAAGCATCTGGCCGAACGCGGCGAGCAGGCGGTCGCCGGTGGCATGTCCATGCTTGTCGTTGATGTCCTTGAAGTGATCGAGGTCGATGATCGCGAGTGCCAGCGTTTGCACGTCGCGCCGCGCCAGCTCGAACAGCGTCGGCAGCGCCTGGTTCAGGTGGCGTCGATTGAAGAGTCCCGTCAAGGTGTCCTGCGTGGCCTGCTCACGCAGTGCGTCCTGCAGCGCCTGGACTTCGACGACCTTGCGCGACAGCTGCTCGTTGATCGCGGCCAGCTCGGCGCGCGCGCGCTCGGTGCTGCGCCGGCGCGCATCGTTCTCGTCGAGCCGGTGCTGCAGCCGCAACAGCTCGGTCTGCAAGGTCGCCGCCTGGTAGCGCGCCCGCGACGCGAGCTGGGCCTGCGCGCGATGCAGGCACTGCCAATGCCGCAGCGCCGTCAGCGCCGCAGCGGCATCGCCGTTGCGCTCATGCGCTTCGCTCTGCACCGCGAAGAACTGGGCGCGCATGCGAACGCTCAAGCCTTCGATGCCGTCGCTGTTCGCGTCGGCCACCGACGGCTGCAGCGTCGCCACGGCGTCGGCCGCGCGGCCCTGCGCCAACGCGAGCAGTGCGGCGGCGATGCTGCGCTCGAGCCGCTCGTCGGGCACCGCATCGAGCTCGGCATTTGCGCGCTCGACCAGCTCGGCGCCGAGCGCGATCTGCCCGGCGCGCAGCGCGGCAACCGCCAGCGTCTCGAAATGCGCCGTCATGCGGCCGCGACCGCTGGCGTCGGCCGGCATCGCGAGAATCGCGGCGATGTCGGGCCGGCTCTCGGCCGCGCGCCCGAGCTCGGTGAGACAGATCACGCGGTTGATCAGCAGCACACTGACCAGGCGCGCGTTGTTCAGCTTGCTGCAGCGCGCGAGCCCCTGGTCGACATGCTGCAGCGCATGCTCGTAGTCGCCGATCTGCAGCAACTCGTGCGACAGATTGCAATGCAACACGGTGTCGAAACCGCGCCCGCTCGACGGGCCGGCATCGCGCAGCGCTTCGAACATGTAGGCGAAGGCTTGGGCCGAGTCGCCTTGCGCCGAGTAGCAGCCGGCGATGGTGTTCAACAGCACGCCGAGCTGCTCGTGGCGCAGCACGCGAACCCCCTCGTCGCGCAGCGGCAGCACCTGCGCCAGCGCCTCGCGCGTCCTGCCCTCGCGGCACATCGAGCGGGCGATCCCGGCACATGCGAGCAGGTGGCCAGCGCGGTCGCCGCCGGCGTCGAAACACGCGCGGGCGCGCTGCAGCTCGAGCGCGGCTTCGGCGGCCGTCGCGTAGTACAGCTGATGAAAGCCGAGCGCGAGATGCGCCCAGCCTTCGGCGATCGTGTCGTGTGCACGCGTCGCCGCATCGATCGCGCGAGCGGCCAGCGTGCGCGCCTGCGTCGAGTCGACATGCAGCAGGTTCCAGGCGCGCCGCGCCTGGCGCAGCGGTGCCGATGGAGGAGTGCGCCGGGTCGCCATGGCGCGCATTATCGGGCGCTGCGCTGGCGCGTCATGCGCTCACTGGCGCGCCGTGGGGACGAGCAAGGACCCGAGTTCGTGCAAATTGCCGTCGCCGCGCATTGTGACGACGACCGTCTCGCCGGACGCCGGGTTGCGGCCGATCAAGGCCTGGATGTTCGAGCCGTGGGTCACGACGAGCAGCGTGCCGGGGCCGCGCCACGCCGCGATCAGCGAACGTGCGCCGTCGGTCAGCGCGGCACGCTGCTCGCTCAGCATGAACGCGTTGGAGAAGGTCGGCGCGATCTGCACCGGCCCGAGGTTCATCAATTTGGCGGTGTCGATGCAGCGGCACCACGGTGAGC
>VBCQ01000240.1 GCA_005882155.1 Betaproteobacteria bacterium | reverse complement strand
CGCAGCAGGCTCAACTCGAACCCGCGCAATGCCGTCTGCACCTCGGCTTCGTCGGGCGATGCGAGCGCCGGCAGCGTCTGCGCGTAAACGTCGAACAAGGTGGGATGCGGATCGTGGCGCGCCATCAGCTTCATCAACAGCTCGTTGAGATAGAAGCCGCTGAACAGCGCGCCGCCGGTGAGCATCGCCGCCCCGCCGGCCCATTCGGCGCTGCGCAGGTTCTGCACTTCGCGCAGCGGCTCGTCACTCTGGCTGTCGGCTTTGGGCACGCGGCCGAGCGCGACATGAAGACGCTGGAACGGCAACAGCACCGATCGCAACTGCGAGTACGGCCGCTTCGCGCCCTTCGCGGCCACTGCGAGACGGCCTTGCTCGCGCGTGAACAGGTCGAGAATCAGGCTCGTCTCGCTCCAGTCGTAGCGGTGGAGCACGTAGGCCGTGAGCGTGGCCGCCGCCCGGGACCGGGTCGCCATCGGTCAGCCGGCCCTACTCGTAGCCGTAGCTGCGCAGGTGCTCTTCATCGTCGGCCCAGCCCGAGCGCACCTTGACCCACAGCTCGAGGAAGACCTTCGCATCCATCAGCGTTTCGAGCTCCTGCCGCGCTTCGCTGCCGATGCGCTTCAAGCGTTCGCCGCCGGTGCCGATGATCATGCCTTTGTGCGCATCCCGCTCGACGACGATGCTCGCGGCGATGCGGCGCAGATTTCCTTCTTCCTCGAACTTGTCGATGACGACCGTCGAGGTGTAGGGCAGTTCGTCGCCGGTGAGGCGGAATAGCTTCTCACGGATGATCTCGCTCGCGAGGAAGCGATCGCTGCGATCGGTCAGCGCGTCTTCCTCGTAGAACCAGTCCTGCTCGGGCAAATAGGGCTTGACGATGTCGAGCAGGCGCTTCACGTCGGCGTCTCTTTTCGCGCTCAACGGAACGAATTCGGCGAACGCATGGCGCTCCTGCATGCTCTTGAGCCACGGGGCGAGCTCGGCGCGGCGGTGCACTGCATCGAGTTTGTTGGCAATCAGGAACACCGGCTTGCCCTTCATCGCCTCGGTCTGCATCAGCGCCAATACCTTCGCATCGTCGAGGCCGAAGCGGCCGGCTTCGACGACGAACAACACCACGTCGACGTCGGCGAGCACGCCGGTCACCGTGCGGTTGAGCGTGCGGTTCAGCGCGGCGCCGTGCTGCGTTTGAAAGCCGGGCGTGTCGACGAAAACGAACTGTGCGCTGTCGGCCGTGCGGATGCCGGTGATGCGATGGCGCGTCGTCTGCGCTTTGCTCGACGTGATGCTGATCTTCTGGCCGACAAGCGCGTTGAGCAGGGTCGACTTGCCGACGTTGGGCCGGCCGACGATCGCCACCAGGCCGCAACGGGTCTGAGCGTTGCGGCCATCCCTCAACGCTTCATCAAGCGGCCGCCGCGGATCCGGCTCTGCCGGTCCGCCAGCGGCGCCCCCCTGGGGGGGAGCGCCGGAGGCGCTACGGGGGGCTTTCAGCGCGTCGAGCATGCGGCGCGCAGCCTCTTGCTCGGCAAGGCGGCGCGAGCGTCCTTCGCCGGTGTGGGTGAGGTTCAGCGCGGGCACCGAGCATTCGACCTCGAACGTTTGCGCATGCGCCTGACCACGGGTGGCGCTGATGCGGTACACGGGCACGAGCAAGCGGCGCGCCTGCAGCCACTCCTGCAATTCGGTCTTCGCGTCTTTGCTCCAGCTCGCGATGTCGGTGGTCGCGATGATCTCGCCGAACATGCGCTGGACGATCGCGCGGGCAGCGTCGAATCCACCATCGAGGAAGGTCGCACCGATGACGGCTTCGAGCGCATCAGCGAGGATCGACGCGCGCAGTGCACCGCCGCCACGCGCTTCGCCTTCGGACAGGTGCAGCACTTCGGGCAGGCCGAGCGATAGCGCGACCTTGTGCAAGCTGTCTTCGCGAACAAGGTGGGCACGTACGCGGGTCAAGTCGCCTTCGTCGGAGCCGGCAAAGCGCTCGAACAGCAGGCTCGAGATCGCCAGACTCAACACTGCGTCGCCGAGGAATTCGAGCCGCTCGTTGTGGTCCGCACCGAAACTGCGGTGCGTCAGCGCGCGCTCGAGCGGGCCGTCCTGGGTGAAGCGGTACCCGATGCGAGACTGCAATGCGTCGAGGCGTGAGTCCATGGTCATGCGAATCGGTCTAGCGCGGCTGCGACTTGGAGCTGCCTTTGTATTTGATCAGAATGAACACCGGCTCCATCACTTCCACTTCGACGTTGTAGGCGAAGCGGATCACGACCCTGTCGTTTTCCTTGGTGACCTCCAGGTCTTTGCCGGAGATCGACTTGATGGAGTACTCGATTTCTTTCTGCTTCTCGAACGCGTTGCGAATCTCGGGCACCGTCGTCATGCCCTCGGCCGCAATCTTGTTGACCGCTTTCTGAATGGTCAAGTACTCGTTGATCGTCGGCAACACCCGCATGAACAGCAGCGCGAGGAAACCAATGACGATGGCCCACATCAGCAGCCCGAACAACGTGATGCCGCGTTGGTGGCGATGCTTGCGAAGCTCAACCGTCATTCGTGGTGCTCCCGATGTTTGTTGCGCGGCGCGTCGGTCAATCGAACGAGCCGATGCGCTTGAGGTTGCCGAAATTCATCCACACGAAAAACGCCTTGCCGACGATGTTCTCGTCGGGCACGAAGCCCCAGAACCGCGAGTCGCGCGAATTGTCGCGGTTGTCGCCCATCATGAAGTAGTGGCCCGCCGGCACTTTGCACGTCACGCCCTCCGCACTGTAGCGGCAGTTTTCCTTGAACGGAAAGTTGTCGGGCACGCTGACATAAGACTGGCGCTGCTTGTCGACCAGGATGCGGTGTTGGACGCCGTCGAGCTTCTCGACGTATTCCTTCTCGAAGCGCAATGAGTCCTCGTTGAAGAAATCAGGGCGCGCCTCGGTGGCCGCCGGCACGCCGTTGACATAGAGCTGCTGGTTGCGATACGACACTTCATCGCCCGGCACGCCGACCACGCGCTTGATGTAATCGACGCTCGTGTCTTCGGGGTAGCGGAACACCATCACGTCGCCGCGCTGCGGGTCGTGATTGGCGATGATCTTCTTGTTGACGACCGGCAGGCGCACGCCGTAGTTCTTCTTGTTGACGACCGGCAGCCGCACGCCGTAGTGGTACTTGTTGACGAGGATCAGGTCGCCCACCAGCAGCGTCGGGATCATCGAGCCCGACGGAATCTTGAACGGCTCGAAAAGGAACGAGCGCAGCAGGAAGACGACGAGGATCACCGGGAACAGACCGGCCGTCCAGTCGAGCCACCAGGGCTGAGCGAGGAGCGCCTGCTTGGCCTGGCTCACGTCGCCATCGACCTTCGCAATGCCGCGTCGGGAAAGCTCTTGTCGACGCATGGCGTCGTGTTGCTCCAGCGTCTGCGCCGCGGCAACTCGCTTCGGCGCAAACATGAAACGCTCGGCCAGCCAGTAGGCCAGCGTCACCAGCGTGAGGATGAGGAGCAGCAAGGAGAAGTTGCCTGTCCACTTGCCGAAGTACCAGCCTCCGAGATACACAACGAGGCCACCATAGAGCAAACCGGTCAACGAACTCATTGGTGCCCCTCGGCCGACGTGTACATCGACCGATCCCCCGAGGGGATGCGGCCCGGCTTGGGAGCGGCCCGGCGCTCGGCCCTCATTGGCGCCCCTCGGCCGATGTGTACATCGACCGATCCCCCGAGGGGATACGGCCCGGCTTGGGAGCGGCCCGGCGCTCGGGCCGCGCAAGACAGGTTGTCTCTCTCATCAATCGTCCACTTGGAGGATGGCCAGAAACGCTTCTTGCGGCACCTCGACGGAACCGATTTGCTTCATGCGCTTCTTGCCGGCCTTTTGTTTTTCGAGCAGCTTGCGCTTGCGCGATATGTCGCCGCCGTAGCACTTGGCGAGCACGTTCTTGCGCAGCGCTTTGATTGTCTCACGCGCGATGATGTTGGCACCGATCGCCGCCTGGATCGCCACGTCGTACATCTGGCGCGAAATGAGCTCGCGCATCTTGGCCACCACCGCGCGGCTGCGGTACTGGCTCTGGCTGCGGTGCACGATGATCGACAACGCGTCGACCTTGTCGCCGTTAAGCAGGATGTCGACCTTGACGACGTCGGCGGCGCGGTACTCCCTGAACTCGTAGTCCATCGACGCGTAGCCGCGCGACACGCTTTTGAGCTTGTCGAAAAAGTCGAGCACGATCTCGGCGAGCGGCATGTCGTAGGTCAGCATCACCTGCCTGCCGTGATACGCCATATTGATTTGCTCGCCGCGCTTGAGGTTGGCCAGCGTCATCACCGAGCCCACATAGTCCTGCGGCATGTACAGATGCACGCGCACGATCGGCTCGCGGATCTCGTTGATGCGGCCGAGGTCCGGCATCTTCGACGGATTCTCGATGCGGATCACTTCCTTGTTGCCGAGCTCGACTTCGTAGACGACGCTCGGCGCGGTCGTGATCAGATCCTGATCGAACTCGCGCTCCAGCC
>VBCQ01000239.1 GCA_005882155.1 Betaproteobacteria bacterium | reverse complement strand
CGATGCGCGCATCGCCGTGCAAACCGAGAAATCGGTCGAGGCGCTGATGCTCTACCTCGCGGTGCTGCGCGCGGGCTTCGTCTATCTGCCGCTGAACAACGCCTACCAACGCGGCGAGATCGAATACTTCATCGGCGACGCGCAGCCGAGCGTCGTCGTCTGCTCGGGCAAGAGCTTCGGCTGGGTCAGCAAGATCGCGTTCAAGGCCGGCACGCGGCATGTCTTCACGCTCGACGACGATCGCAGCGGCAGCCTGCTGCAGCGGGCGGTGCACCATGCCGACGAGCATCGGCCGGCACACAAATCGGCCGACGACCTGGCGGCGATCCTCTACACCAGCGGCACCACCGGTCGCAGCAAGGGCGCGATGCTGAGCCACGGCAATCTGCTGAGCAACGCGACGACCTTGAAGACCTTCTGGCGCTGGCAAGAAGGCGATGTGTTGATCCATGCATTGCCGATCTTCCATGTGCACGGGCTCTTCGTCGCCTCCCACGGCGCGCTGCTCAACGGCAGCCGGATGATCTGGTTCGGCAAGTTCGACGCCAAGGCCGTCATCGCGCGCCTGCGCGACGCGACGGTCTTCATGGGCGTGCCGACGCTGTACGTTCGCCTGCTCGCCGAACCCGCCCTCACGCGCGAGGCGTGCCGCCGCATGCGGCTGTTCATCAGCGGCTCGGCGCCGTTGCTGATCGAGACCTTCAACGCGTTCCGCGAGCGCAGCGGGCAGACGATTCTCGAGCGCTACGGCATGAGCGAGACGCTGATGCTGACGTCGAACCCGTACGACGGCGAGCGGCGCGGCGGCAGCGTCGGTGTGCCGCTGCCCGGCGTCGAGTTGCGCGTCGTCGACGAGCAAGGCGAGCCGAGTGCGCAGGGCGAGGTCGGCGGCATCGAGGTGCGCGGGCCCAACGTGTTCAGCGGCTACTGGCGGATGCCGGAGAAGACTCGCGAGGAGTTCACTGCCGACGGCTGGTTCAAGACCGGCGACGTCGGCCGCATCGACACCGACGGCTACGTCACGGTCGTCGGCCGCAGCAAGGACTTGATCATCAGCGGCGGCTTCAACGTCTACCCGGCCGAAGTCGAGAGCGTGCTCAACGAGCTGCCCGGCGTAGCCGAGAGCGCGGTCATCGGCGTGCCGCATCCGGACTTCGGCGAAGGCGTCATCGCCACCGTCGTCCCGCGGCCCGGCGCGGAGCTCGACGCCGACGAGCTGTGCACGATGCTGAAAGCGAAGATCGCCGGCTTCAAGGTGCCCAAGCGCTTGTTCGTCGTCGGCGAGCTGCCACGCAACGCGATGGGCAAGGTGCAGAAGAACTTGCTGCGCGAGCGGCATCGGGCTTTGTTCGCCGCTTGACATGCACGAAGCAGAATCGAACAGCACTTGTCCGCGCTGCGGGCAAGCGTTTCATTGCGGTGTGAGCGATGTGCAGCCGTGCTGGTGTATGCAGGTGGCGCTCGATGCGGCCACGCTCGCCGCGCTCAGCGCGCAATGCCAGGGCTGCTTGTGCGGCGAGTGCCTGGCGCTGCTGCAGGCGCAGCGCCCTGACGATCGCGCCTAGGCGGCGACGACGCCGAGCGCCGACTGCATCTTGCGCGCGGCACTGTCGCCCTGCACGTCGCGAACCATGCCGACGAAGCGCACGGCCAGCGCCTGCAGCTCCGCCGCACCGCTGCACTTCTCGACGTCGAGCACCATCTTGAATCCGCGCACGAGGCCGAGCCGCTCTTTGGCTTGGCTGGTCAAGAGCCCGTACAGCTGGTCGTAGCTGAGCGAGGCGATCGCCGCTTCGAGGCTTTGCTTGGGTGCCGCCTGCTTTGCCGCTTCGACCTGAACCGCTTCGATCAGATTCTTGGCCAGCAGCAGATCGATGTCGGCCGCCGTCGCGCCGTGGATCAACTCGACCCAGTTCGACGCCGCACGCGAGCCATCGATGATCAACAACAGGTTGCGCGCGCTGCGCGGCAGCTTGGCGCCGCGATTTGCGATCTCGGCACGACCGCGCTCGGTCTTTGCGAATCGATGAGTCATCTGGTACTCCTTGACAATGGCGATGAAAAAAGCCGGCGCAGTCGATGACTACGCCGGCTTGCGGACGATGCTCTAGAGAACGATCAATCGTTCGCGTAGATGTTCACATCCTTCGTTTCCTTGACGAACAGCATGCCGACGACGAAGGTGATGCCCGCGAAAATAATCGGGTACCACAGGCCGTTGTACATGTTGCCCGTCTGCGCGACGATGGCCAGACCGGTCGCGGGCAGCAGGCCGCCGAACCAGCCGTTGCCGATGTGGTACGGCAGGCTCATCGAGGTGTAGCGGATGCGGGTCGGGAACATCTCGACGAGCATCGCAGCGATCGGGCCGTAGACCATCGTCACGTACAGCACCAGCAGGCTCAGGATGCCGACAATGGTCCACCACTGGCCGCCCATGAAGCTGATCGGCTTGGCCTTGGCCGGGTAGCCGGCTTCCTTCAGCGCCGCGCCGACGGCCTTCTTGAACTCGCCGTCCTTCTTCTTCGCTTCGTCGGCCGGCAGGCCCTTCGCGGCGTACGACTCGATGACCTTGTCGCCGATCGCGATCTTCGCCGGGCCGGACCCTGCCACGTTGTCATAGCTCACCGAGCCAGCGGCCAGCACCTGCTTGGCGATATCGCACGAGCTCGTGAACTTGGCGACACCGGTCGGGTTGAACTGGAACGAGCACTCGTTCGGGTCGGCGGTGACGACGACCTTGTTCTTCGCTTGCG
>VBCQ01000238.1 GCA_005882155.1 Betaproteobacteria bacterium | reverse complement strand
ACCGCTGCTGCGCTTTGCTGCCTCTGGCCGTCTCGCATCCCCGACGTGCAGGCCGAAAGAAGGCAAGCGAGACTGAGACTCACCAGACGGTTGAACGACATATTCACTCTGCGCCTCCAGAAATTACGTTCGGTACGTTCGACGCCGCGCTGGGCCAATGCTATTGCTGCCGCTGAAGCCGTTCAAGGCGGGGCTTGCTGCACATCGTTACGCAAAGCGGCTGAAGTGCCACGCTCCAGTGTCCGAAAACCCGGGCACTCGTCCACATCCCGGAGCAGTCCATGTCCCACTTGAGCATCAGCCCCGTTCGTCATCAGCCGTCGGCCAGCGTGCCGCCTTCGCCAACAGAAGGCGCTCGAGAAGTCGGTCATGGCCCAGGTCGGCATCTGCAGCGCGGTCATGCCCGGGGTCTTCGCCGCTCAGCGGCCACGGCCACGACGACGGCGCCGTTGCCGACGGTTCAGGTCGATGCCGGCACCGTCGCATCGGCTGACCCGGCGCTCGATATGGCACCCGAGCCGACAGGCACCACGGTCATCGGCGGACTGGTCGATACGTTTGCTTGATCCTGATGCGGCGGGAGTAGGCGGCCAGCTACCATCGCCTCATGGCCTCGAAAATTCTGTTCGGCTTCCACGCCGTCACCGTCCGGCTGAAGACCGCGCCGAAGTCGATCAACGAGATTCACGTCGACGCGAGCCGGCGCGATCAGCGCATGCGGCAATTCGTCGAGCGTGCGCGCGAGGCGGGGGCGAAGCTCGTCGACAGTGACGACGAGCGGTTGCAGAAGATGTGCGGCACGCACCGCCATCAAGGCGTCGTCGCGCGGGTCGAGGCGCTGGCGATGAGCCATTCGCTCGACGACACGCTGGACGCCGTCGACGGCGACCCGCTGCTGCTGGTGCTCGACGGCATCACCGACCCGCACAACCTCGGGGCTTGCCTGCGCGTGGCCGATGGTGCCGGCGCGCATGCAGTTATCGCGCCGAAAGATCATGCGGTGGGCATCAACGCGACGGTGTCCAAAGTCGCCAGCGGCGCGGCCGACACCGTGCCGTATTTCATGGTCACCAACCTCGCGCGCACGCTCAACGAATTGAAGGAACGCAACATCCGCATCGTTGGAACATCCGACGATGCGCAGCGATCACTCTATGAACTGGACCTCACCGGTCCGCTCGCGCTGGTGCTCGGCGCCGAAGGCACCGGCATGCGTCAGCTCACGAGCCGCACCTGCGACGAGCTCGTTCGCTTGCCGATGAAGGGCGCGGTCGAAAGCCTCAACGTCTCGGTGGCGTCGGGCATCTGCCTGTACGAAGCGCTGCGCCAACGCGGCTGAGGCCATCCCAGGCGGCCGGAACCGGCCGCCCCATCGTGAGATTTGAGCCGTCTTTCGCCTTCGATTCGGCTCAAGGCCCTGACCCCAAGTGCCGAAAAATCCGATTGGGAAAGTGCTGGAACAAGGCGGAACGACGCTTGCCGGCGATCTCCGATTCAAAGGATTTTCATGGACAGGTCATTGACCTCTCTTACGGTGCTTGCCAGCCTGCTGTGCGCGTTCGCCTCAACCGCCTGGTCGGCTCCGGTGGCCGATGCGCCGACGATCGCTGTCCAGCTGCCGCAGTGAGAAGGCACACGACATGACTTCAAGCGCAGTCCCGACCGCGGGGCTCGACCGCCGCAAGAGCGGTGGCGTGTCGCAATGGAAGCAGCAGGTCACGGTGTTTGCGATGCTGATGATCGCGCTCGTCATCGGCGTTGCCGGCGGATCGGGCGCGCTGATGTGGCGCCTGCTGCGCGACGTCGCCGCGAGCGAGCAGGAGGGCGAAGCCAAGGTGCAGGCGGCGACGCTGACGCGCCAGGCGATTCTCGAAGTCGACCGGCTCCTGATGCAGTCGATCGCGCTCAGCGAGCCCGATGCGGTGCGTGCTGCAGCGGTCGCGTCGATCGGTGCCGCGTCGCGGCTCGAAGACTCGATCAGCGCGCTGCGCCAGATCCTGCCCGACAACGCCGACGCTGCCGAAATGGCGCGGCTCGTCGACAGCGTCAAAACGCCGCGAATGAAAGTCGTCGTGGCGGCGCGCAAGAACGAAGATGACAAGGCGCTCGAGCTGCTGGCGGCGATCGCCGAGCCGCTCAAGCGCATCGACGAGCTGTCGAAGACGATCCAGGCCGCACAAAGCGCCGAGCGCGTGCAATCGGGAGTCGCGCGTCAGGCCGCGTTCCAGAAGATGCTGATGGCCCTGCTCGGTGCGTCGGCGGGCGGCATCGTGATGGCCTTGCTGTTCTATTGGCGTTTGATGAAGCGCCTGTCGCGCACCGACGAGGTCGAGCGCCTGCTCGGCGAGGTCCACGAATGCGCCGGTCAACTCGATGCAGACGGTCGCCAGCTGTCACGCCTGAACGCCGACATTCGGCAGTCCAACGACCAGCTGACGGCGATGATCGAGCGCTTCCGCGACTCGTTCGGCGCGATGGGCGACGACACCGAGCGTGCGCTCGCCGAGCTCAATGCGCTGACCGATACCTGCAACAACTCGATGGCCACGTCGCGTCAGCAGGCCGGAGAAGCAGGCGTCGTCGCCGAGCAGATCAAGGCCACCGTCGTGCAGATGAGCGGCTTGCAGGACATCACTCAGGCGCTCGGCCGCAGCCGAAGCCAGATCGCGAGCTTCACCGAGACCATTTCGCGCATTTCGTCGATGACGCGCCTGCTGTCGATGAACGCAGCCGTCGAGGCCGCGCGCGCCGGCGATGCCGGCCGCGGCTTCAATGTCGTCGCACAATCGATTCGCAAGTTGTCGGAAGACACGGCGACCGCGGCGGTCGAGATTCGGCGTGCGAGCGACGACATCAACCAGCAACTGGCAACCACCGAGCAGTCGGTCGGCAAGACCCGCGAGCTGATGGACGACTGCGCCCAGCGCATCGCCTCGCTCGAGTCGCTGGCTGCGCACAACCGCGCACTGATCGAAGCGATGGCGGTCGACGTACAAGGCTTTCGCACCGCGTTCGAGCGCCAGACCGGCCGCGTGCGCGACATGGACGGCGACGTGGGCTCGCTCGACGGCAGCCTGCAGGCCGGACATTCGCATGCGCAGCTTCTGGACGGCACCGCGGTCGCGCTGTCGGACACGTCGTCGCGCATGTTGCAACGACTCGCATCGGTAATGCAGTAATCAAGGAGTGGTGATGAATCTCTTTCAATTTCGATCCGCAGTGACGCTCGCGCTGCTCGCCTTCGCGGTGTCTGCGTTCGGCGCCGAGCATGTGGTCGCGCAAAAAGGCAAGGCCTTCTCGGTCAAGAAGCTCAGCGTCAAGCTCGGCGACTCGGTGAAGTTCGTCAACGAGGACCCGTTTTCGCACAACATCTTTTCGCTCTCCGATGCGAAGAGCTTCGACCTCGGCTCGTACGGCGTCGGGCTGTCGAAGACGGTGGTCTTCGACAAGCCGGGCACGGTCGAAATCGAATGCGCCGTGCACCCGGACATGAAAATGATCGTCGAGGTGAGCAAATGACGATCGACGCGCTTCGTTGCATGCGCGCTGCAGCGCTCACGCTCGCCTGTGCGCTGTTGCCGCTCGCGAGCGAGGCTGCACCGAGCGCCACCGATGCGAGCGCGCAAGGCGCCTTGCTGCCGCGCGACAGCCGCGACGCTGGCATCTTTAGGGGGGGCCTGGTGTACGCGAACTACTGCGTCACCTGCCACGGCTTCAACGCCGACGGCAACGGCCGCGCCGCGCGGCTGTACAACCCGCGCCCGGCCAACCTGCGCATGAGCGACAAGAACGACGCCTACTTCGGCCTCATCATCCGCCAGGGTGGCGAGGCGATGGGCCGCTCGCAATTCATGCCGCCGTGGGGCGCCGAGCTCACCGACGAGCAGGTCAACGACCTGGTGATCTACCTGCGCTCGATCAACGCGCGGCCGAAAGAGTGAGTTGTTCCCTCTCCCTCTGGGAGAGACTGATGCGCCGCATCGCGTCGCCGGCTTGTGCCCGAAACCGTGCGGGCGGTCCTCCAACTCCCGTTCGGGCTGAGCCTGCATTTCCGATCGTCCTGAGCCTGTCGAAGGAAGCCCTGGGCCGATTTGCGCGGGCACTTCGACAAGCTCAGTGCGAACGGACGGGGTTTGCCGCGAAAGAGGTTCCTGGGTAGGGCCAGGGTGATGGCGCGGTCGTCGAAGTGACCCCGCTACACTGGCCGCATGCCGGTCATCGACGTCCCACATCCGCTGATCAAGCACAAGGTCGGCCTGCTGCGCGAGCAGGGCATCTCGACGAAGAAATTCCGCGAGCTGACCAACGAGCTCGCGCGCCTGCTGGCGTACGAAGCCACCGCCGATTTCCCGCTCGAGAAGACAACGATCGAATGCTGGAGCGGGCCGGTCGAGATCGACCAGATCAGCGGCCGCAAAGATACGGTCGTTCCGATCCTGCGCGCCGGCCTCGGCATGCTCGACGGCGTGCTCGACATGATTCCGAATGCCAAGGTCAGCGTCGTCGGCTTGAGCCGCAATCACGAGACCTTGCAGCCGGAAAACTACTTCGAGAAATTCGTCGGCCACCTCGACGAGCGCACCGCGCTCATCATCGACCCGATGCTCGCCACCGCGGGTTCGATGAACGCGACCATCGCGCTGCTGAAGAGCCGCGGCTGCCGCGACATTCGCGCGCTCGTGCTCGTCGCTGCGCCCGAAGGCATCGCGGCATTGACTCGAGCCCATCCCGACGTTCGCTGCTGGACCGCGGCAATCGACAGCTACCTCAACGAAGTGGGTTACATCATTCCCGGCCTCGGTGACGCCGGTGACAAGATTTTCGGGACGAAATAGAGAGCGCTCGTAACGCTGCGGCGCGATCCAAGACCGGGCCCACCACGGGTCGTTACGAGTCTTCACCGACCCGTCATCGAACTGCTCCACACTGCGCCCTCTGATGGCGTTGGATCCTGGAGTAGTACCGATGAAGCAAGCTTTCCGTTTCTGGATGACGAGCTGTGTGGCGGTGGTGATGTCCGCGCTGGGCGGCGGCCGACCTGCGCAGGGCCAGGAGCGGGCGTTGTCGCAGTCGAGCCGCTTTCGCGTTCCCGAAACGGTCGAGCGCATCGAGGCGTGTGCGGCCAAGCATGGCCTGTCGGTGTTCACCCGCGTCGAGCCGCCCGCGCCGAAGCCGCACGAAGATCAACGCGAGTTCGCGATGATCGTTTTCGAGTCATCGGACGGCGGCACGCCGGTGCTGATGGAAGGCCCGAAATCGGCCCCCGAGATCCCGCTCGCGGTGTGCGTGCGCAGCGATGCGCATGGCGACACCGAAGTGGTGTTCACCGGCTCCGATTGGGACGATCTGCCGCCGAACGTGGCGCGCGATCTGACCGAGTTGCCGATGCTGGTGGCGGATGCGTTGCAGTAATCGCCGCGAGCGATCGCATCACGCCCATCCAACCACCCCCGCCACCGCCCCGACTGCCACCGCCCACATCGGGCTGAGCTTTGTTCGAACCATCACGACGACGGTAGCGAAGACGAGGAGCATCGAGCCGACGTGACCGGCGGCCGGCCCGGCGAGCACCCAGCCGGTGGCGAGCAGCAAGCCGAGGGTCAACGGCGCCATGCCGGTCGTGAACGCGCGTACGCCGCGCGTCTCGCGGCGTGCGCGACCCCAGCGCGTGGCCCACAGCGACAGTGCGGTCGACGGCAGCAGGATGCCGGTCATCGTCGCGAGCGCACCCATGGGGCCGGCGACGTTCCAGCCGATCACCGCGACGAAGAGCACGTTGGGCCCCGGCGCGGCCTGCGCGATCGCGACCGACGCGGTGAACTGCGCGTCGGTGATCCAGTGGTGCTCGTTGACGACGAAGCGGTGCATCTCGGGCGCCGTCGCGATCGCGCCGCCGACCGCGAGCAGGCTCAGCACGAGAAATTGCGCGAACAGCGCGAGCAGGTCGGTCGCGCTGAGCGCCGACGCGAGACCGGTCACCTGAGCCTCCAGAACGCGCACGCGACCGCGATGGGCCCCAGGCCGCCCAGCACCCACACCAGCGGCCAGCGCAGCACCGCGACGGCGATGAAGGTGACGGCCGCGAATGCGATGCCGAGCGGCAGACCCATCGCGCTCTTCTTCAGCGTCGTCGAGAGCTTCACCGCGGTGGAGATCACGAGGCCCGCGGCCACCGCGCCCATGCCGCGCAGCGCGCCGCTGACCATCGCATGAGTCGCGAACTGTGCGTACAAGGCGGTCAGCGCGAGCACGATGACGAGCGGCACGAGCAGCATGCCGGCGAGTGCGACGAACGCGCCGCGCAGACCGAAGTGGCGGTCGCCGATCATCAGCGCCATGTTGACGATGTTCGGGCCGGGCAGCACCTGGCTCACCGCCAGCGTCTCGACGAACTGCTCGCGCGTCATCCAGCGCGTGCGCTCGACCAGTTCGCGCTGCGCCACCGCGAGCACGCCGCCGAAGCCTTGCAGCGACATGCGATTGAAGGTGAAGAACAGGTCGGACAGCGAGGTCGGTGCGGCGAGCGTTTCGGCGGTCTCGACCGGCACGGCGGTATCGTTCAACGAAGCACCTTCAGAGCCTCGGGGTTGATGATGTTGCTCGGCTGGCCGTTGATGAAGTTGACGATGTTGTCGAAGGCGGCGCTGAAATACGCCTCGTAGCTGTCTTGCTCGACGTAGCCGATGTGCGGCGTGCACACCGCGTTCTCCAAACGCAGCAGCGGATGGCCCTGCAGGATCGGCTCGCTTTCGAACACGTCGACCGCGGCCATCCCGGGGCGGCCGCGGTTCAGCGCCGAGACCAGCGCGCCGTCTTCGATCAGCTCGGCACGCGAGGTGTTGACGAGCAGCGCGGTCGGCTTCATGCGCGCCAGCGATTCATGCTTGACGATGCCGCGCGTCGTGTCGGTGAGTCGCAAGTGCAGCGACAGCACGTCGCAGGCCTCGAAGAAGACTTCGCAGCTCGGTGCCGGGATGCAGCCGTCGCGCTGCGCCTGATCGCGCGCCGACTCGCTGCCCCACACGGTCACCTGCATGCCGAACGCGCGGCCGTAGCCTGCCACCATCTGGCCGATCTTGCCGTAGCCCCAGATGCCGAGCGTGCGGCCGCGCAGCACGGTGCCGAGGCAGAAGTTGGCCGGCATCGACGCCGCTTTCAATCCCGATTGCTGCCACGCACCGTGCTTCAGGTTGCCGATGTACTGCGGCAAGCGGCGCATCGCGGCCATGATCAAGGCCCAGGTCAACTCAGCCGGCGCGACCGGCGAGGCCACGCCCTCGGCCACCGCAATGCCCATGCGGGTGCAGGTGTCGACGTCGATGTGGTTGCCGACGCGGCCGGTCTGCGCGATCAATTTCAGGCGCGGCAATTTTTCGAGCAACTGCTTTGGGAACTGCGTGCGCTCGCGGATCAGCACCAGCACATCGGCGTCGCGCAAGCGGATCGACAGCTGGCCGATGCCCTTGACGGTGTTCGTGAAGACCTTGGCGTTCAGCGATTCGAGCTTGCTTGCGCACTTGAGCTTGCGGACCGCGTCTTGGTAATCGTCGAGGATGATGATGTTCACGCACCGGATTGTGCCCGCTCTGCAAAGCTCGGGCAGTCGAAGTAGCATCGCCATTCCCCGCAGAATTCACAGGAGACGACATGTCCATATCGATGCATTCCGCCAGCGTTCCGGTCTTCGTTCGCATGCTGAGCAACATGCTCAAGTGGCTCGACAAGGCGCAGGAGCACGCCGCGGCGAAGAAGTTCGAGCCCAATGTGCTGCTCACCGCGCGGCTCGCACCCGACATGCTGCCGTTCCTCAGGCAGATCCAGATCGCCAGCGATGCCGCCAAATCGGCGGTCGCGCGGCTCGCCGGCGTCGAAGCGCCGGTGTTCGAAGACAACGAGGCGAAGATCGACGAGTTGCGCGCGCGAATTCGCAAGACCATCGACTACGTGCAATCGGTTCCGGCCGCGCAGATCGACGGCAGCGAAGACCGTGAAGTGACGGTGCCGCGCCGCTCCGGCCCGCTGACGTTCAAGGGCGAGGCCTATCTGAAGCACTTCGCGCTGCCGAACTTCTTCTTCCATGTCACGACGACGTACGCGCTGCTGCGCCACAACGGCGTCGATCTCGGCAAGAGCGACTATCTCTTCGCCTCCGGCATCTGATTTGATGATGAGCGCCCTGCCGATTCACGATCTGCCGCTGTTCATGGCGGCGGGCTTGCTGCTGAACCTGACGCCCGGCCCCGACATGCTGTTCGTCATCGGCAGCAGTGCCGCACACGGCAAGCGCGCCGGGGTCATGGCGTCGCTCGGCATCGGTGCGGGCTGCCTGCTGCACATGGCGCTCGCGACGATCGGCTTGTCGGCTTTGCTTGCCGCGTCGGCGACGGCGTTCGAGGTCGTGAAGTGGCTCGGCGCGGCTTACCTCGTCTGGGTCGGCATCGGCATGCTGCGCCAGCGGCGTGCGGCAGTGGCCAGCGTCGTCGTGCGGGCGCGGCGCGTGTTTTGGCAAGGCGCGTTCACCAACGCGCTGAACCCGAAAGTGGCGCTGTTCTTTCTCGCGTTCTTGCCGCAGTTCATCACGCCCGATGCGTCGGGTCAGGCGGCGGCGTTTCTGGTTCTCGGGGCGTTGTTCAATGTCGGCGGCACGGCGGTCAACATCGCGGTCGCGCTGCTCGCGAGCACGCTACGCGAGCGATTGACCGGCAGCATGTCGGGCAGTGGCCTCGGCCTGTGGCTCAAGCGCGCAGCGGGTGCGCTGTTCGTCGGCCTCGGCGTGAAGCTGGCACTGAGCTCGCGCTGAGATTCACAGCGGAAGAAAGCCGGTATCGACGCCGTGGTCGGGGAATACGCTGTCGAGCTGGCGACGCAATTCGATGCGATGAGCGGCGGTGTGCGGATGCTGCGGCGGCAACGACTCGAGCACGAGCGCGCGCAGGCGCCACAACTCGATGGCTTCACTCGCTTGTCGTACCTTGCGCTGCAGCAGTTCGCCGGAGCTGCCTTCGACATCGGCCACGGCACGCATGAAACTTTGCTTCAACTCGACGAAGGCGCGCCGCGCGGCCACCCGCGCGAGCCGCTCGTCGGGCAGGCCGAAGCCGTTGCGCGTGGCGTGTCTCAATTCGGTCTCGTAGGCAGAGGCATTCATGGCTCGCGCTCCAGTCGTCTGCAGCCGATTGTTTCGATTCGATGCAATCGCCAAGCGCGAAAAAGCGCGGCACAAACCGCACAGATCGCTTCCATCGCACAAGCACCGATGGCCTGCGTCGCGCGACGCGTTAACCTTGTCTGTTACCGAACCCGAGGAGACTCCCGATGAAATGGCTGCGTCGCACGGCAATCGGATTCCTGTTGCTGCTGCTCGTTGTTGCAGCCGCGCTGTGGCTCTACATGCAGCGCTCAATGCCGCAGACCGACGGCAGCCTGAGCCTCATCGGCCTGCGCGACGAGATCCGCATCGAGCGCGACGCCACCGGCATCCCGACCATCAAGGCGAAGTCGCGCGAGGACGCGATGTTCGGCCTCGGCTTCGTGCATGCGCAAGACCGCCTGTGGCAACTCGAGACGCATCGGCGCATCGGCTCGGGCCGCTTGGCCGAGGCCTTCGGCGCGGCGGCGCTCGACAACGACAAGTTCCTGCGTGCGCTCGGCGTCAAGCGCGCGGCCAGCGTGCAGTGGGCGAGTGCGAGCCCGCAGACGAAGGCGATCGTCAGCGCCTACACGGCTGGCATCAATGCCTACTTGAGCGGCGCGATGAAGGCGCGCCCGCCCGAGTTCGTCGTGCTCGGCCTGCAGCCCGAGCCATGGACGCCCGAAGACACGCTGGCCTGGGGAATCATGATGGCGTGGGACCTCGGCGCCAATTGGAGCACCGAGCTGCTGCGCATGCGGCTTGCGCTGACTCTGCCGGTCGAGCGCATCAACGAGCTGCTGCCGCCATACCCGGGCGAGAAGCCGCTTGCCACCGCCGACTACGCGGCGCTGTTCCGCGAGCTGCGAATCGACGGCAAGCTCGGTACGCAGGCCTTGAATTTCGCGCCCGAGTCCGGCATCGAAGGCGTCGGCTCGAACAACTGGGTTGTGCACGGCTCGCACACCGAGAGCGGCAAGCCATTGCTCGCCAACGACCCGCACCTGAAGCTGAGCGCGCCGGCGCTGTGGTACTTCGCGCGCATCGAGGCACCGGAGCTGAAGGTGGCCGGCGCGACGATGCCGGCGCTGCCCGGCGTGATCCTCGGCCAGAACGAGCATGTCGCATGGGGCTTCACCAATACCGGCCCCGATGTGCAAGACCTCTACCTCGAGCGCATCAAGCCCGACGACAGCGCGCAGTACCAGACGCCCGACGGCTGGGCGCGCTTCGAGACCGTCAACGAGGTCATCAAGGTGAAAGGCCAGGCCGACGTCACGCTGGTCGCGCGCGCGACGCGTCACGGCCCGGTGATCTCTGACGCCGGCGTCGCTGACGGCGTGATCGGCCCGACGGCCAAGCCGACCTACGCGCTCGCGATGCGCTGGACCGCGCTCGACCGCGACACCGGAATCATCGATGCCGGCATCGCGTTTAACGAAGCGAAGTCGGTCGCGGACTTCATCGCCGGCTCGGCGAAATACACCGCGCCGATGCAGAACATGGTCGTTGCCGATCGCGACGGCCACATCGGCGAGGTGTCAGCCGGTCGCGTGCCGCTGCGCAAGCCCGAGAACGACTTGAAGGGGCAGGTCCCGTCACCCGGCTGGGACGCGCGCTACGACTGGGCCGGCTATCTCGAGCCGACGCTGACGCCGCGCGAGCTCGATCCGCCGCGCGGCTGGATAGGCACGGCCAACCAGCGCATCCATCCGGCCGACTACCCGCACTTCATCACGAGCGAATGGGCGCTGCCGTATCGCATGCAGCGCATCGCGCAGATGCTCGATGCCAAGCCCAAGCACAACCTCGCGAGCCTGCGTGCGATGCAGGCCGACGAGCTGTCGCTCGCGACGCAGCGGCTGCTGCCGTTCCTGCAGAAGGCGAAGTCGACGCACCCGCTCGCCGCGGCGGCGCAGCAGCAGCTCGCCGGCTTCGACGGCACGATGGCGGCCGGCAAGGCGGCGCCGCTGATCTTCTGGGCCTGGTCGCGCCAGCTCACGCAAGGCGTGTTCGCCGACGAGCTCGGCAGCGCACAGTGGGAGCGCCTGATCGGCGGTCGCAATTTCCGCGATGCGCTCGAAGGCGTGCTCGACCGCAACGACGCCTGGTGGTGCGACGACAAGTCGACGCCGGCCGTCGTCGAGACCTGCGAGCAGCAGATCGATGCGGCGCTGACTCGAGCGCTCGACGAGTTGCAGGCCGCGCAAGGCAGCGACGTGACAGCGTGGCAGTGGGGCCGGGCGCATTCGGCGCGCTCCGAGCATCGGCCGTTCAGCAAGGTGAAGGCGCTGGCCCGCTGGTTCGAGCTGCGCGCGCCGGTGGGCGGCGACACCTACACGTTGAATGTCTCGCGCGTTACCTTGAAGCCCGACAGCGTCACCGGCGAGCTCTACCTCGACGAGCATGGGCCCAGCCTGCGTGCGCTCTACGACCTCGGCGACACGAGCCAGTCGCGCGTGATGCTGTCGACCGGACAGTCGGGGCTCTTTTTCTCGCCGCTGTACAGCAGCTTCGTCGGTCCCTGGGCGAAGGTGGACTACGTGCCGTTGTGGAGTGGAGCGGCCGAGCAGACGCTGGTGTTGACGCCGGCGAAGTGA
>VBCQ01000235.1 GCA_005882155.1 Betaproteobacteria bacterium | reverse complement strand
CTCGCCCAAGCCGGTGGCCAGTTGGAATGTCACCCCGCCCCAGTTCGGCGACTTGTAGCCAACCGTGTTGGAAGTGCGCACGCCAGTCAGACCAGAAGACACGCCACCCAAATTGGTCGGGGTCAAGAACCCAGCCCACGACAGACCGGCGCCGAACTGCGCGACACCGTCGTTGCCGAACGGGTCAGACTTCACTTCGGGCCAGAAGGCCGGGGTGTATTCACGACCGAGGTAAACGCGACCCAGCGTGGAGCTCGACAGCTGAACGTACGAGCGGCCAGCCCAGAACGGGTTGGCGGCAACGCCATCGTCCGGAGTGAAGCGGTGCTCGATCTGGAACTGAGCGGACAAACCGCCGCCGATGTCTTCATTGCCACGGAAGCCGAGACGCGATGCGTTCGATTGCTTTTCGATCCAGGCCTTCGAGGTGCCGTTGCCACCGTTGTTGGACGCCGTGCCGCCGTTGCCCTTGGTCACTGCCAAGTCGAGCGAGCCGTAGATCGTGACTGACGACTGGGCCGAGGCGGCACCAGCAAAAACGCCCAGAACTGCGAGAGCGAGCAGAGATTTTTTCATTGCGACTATCTCCTAGGTTGAACAAGAGGTCCCGATCGCGTGCACACCCTGGACTCAGGGCTGATCAGGCCAAACCCCCTCAGCGGAAGTTGGATGTATTGCACCAGACGGCTCGACCCATTGCCAAGGATTGCCGATGGAAAAAGGCCTTTATGTTGTCTGTGCACAACGAGACCCGAATGCGACATAGGCCCGCCAGATTCGGCACGTTCTTTCAAAGATTGGAGATACCAAAGCGCCGATGCCGATTGACTTTCGCATCGCGAGATGGCGCTATGCTGCTTCGGTTCCCTCACGCTATGCACGCCATGATCGATTCGCTGTTCATCACCGCCGACAACGCACTGCGCACCTTGACCGGCGCGAATCACGCATCGCGCCCATGCCCTGGCGCTGAAGGGCCGGATGCAGTCGCGTTGAACGACGTTGATCGACGCCATGCCGGCGCGTTGATGCGCGTCAATCATGTCGGCGAAGTTTGCGCGCAGGCGCTGTACCAGGCGCAGGCATTGAGCACGCGCGATGCGGCGCTCAAGCAGCACTTCGAGCGGGCGGCGCGCGACGAGACCGATCACCTCGCATGGACGCAACAGCGCCTGAGCGAGCTCGGCGCGCGCGCCAGCCTATTGAATCCGCTGTGGTACGCCGGCGCATTCGGCATCGGATTGCTCGCCGGGCGCATCGGTGACGCGGTCAGCCTCGGCTTCGTCGTCGAAACCGAACGGCAGGTTGAGGAGCACCTCGAAGGGCACTTGGACAGGTTGCCATCGGTCGATCTGCGCTCGCAAGCCATCGTGCGCCAGATGAAAGAAGACGAGGCGCGTCATGCGAGTGCAGCGCGTGAAGCGGGTGCCGCCGAACTGCCCGCGCCGATTCGCTGGGCGATGCGCGCCGCGGCCAAAGTCATGACGACCACCGCGCATCGCATCTGATCGCGCTCAACCAGGCACGACGTCGAAGCTCGTCGTGATGTCGGCCGTCTTGGCCAGCATGATGCTTGCCGAGCAATATTTTTCGTGCGACATCTGGATCGCCCGTGCGACGGCAGCGTCGCTCAATGCCTTGCCGCTGACGGTGAAGTGCATATGGATTCGAGTGAACACCTTCGGGTCCGCACTCGCACGCTCGGACGTGACCTTCACCTGGCAGCCCGATACGTCGTGGCGCCCGCGCTTGAGAATCAGCACCACGTCGTAAGCCGTGCACCCGGCCGTGCCGGCGAGAACGGTCTCCATCGGGCGCGGCGCCAGGTTGCGCCCGCCGCCGTCAGGAGCGCCGTCCATCATCAATACATGGCCGCTGCCGGTCTCGGCGACGAAACCCATGCCCGAGGCGGGAACCCAGTTGACGGTGCATTCCATGATCAGATCCTGTGCAGTTCGGGAGATATGTCTAGGTGCATTCAGCGTTCGATATTGCGGCGCAGCAAACTAGCGACTACACTGATTCGCATCAGGAGGGCGCGGGCCATTCGCCCTGTCCTCCGGTCGATTGTCTCCTCCACCTCCCTCCATTGGTGGATTCAGCCCAAGGCAGCGATGCCTTGGGCTTTTTTCTGCTCGCGCCGCGAAGCGCGCGTCTGACTCGCTGACGTATGATGCGGAGCCGCAAAATTGAGCGACGCAGGAGATTTTCATGGCCGGCCCCAAAGGCCTCGACAAGCGCTCGAAAGCGCGTTCCCCCCGGACATCGAGCGAAAGCGCCGCCGAGCCCGGCCGATCGCTGACGCTCGCAGACTACCTGCAAAAAATTCTGACCGCCCGCGTCTACGACGTGGCGTCGGAGACGCCGCTTGAAGCGGCGCGCAGCCTTTCGAAACGACTGTCGAATCAAGTCCTGCTCAAGCGCGAAGACACCCAGCCGGTGTTCAGTTTCAAGCTGCGCGGGGCGTACAACAAGATGGCGCATTTGTCTGCCGAGCAGTTGCAGCGCGGCGTGATCTGCGCTTCGGCCGGCAACCACGCGCAAGGCGTCGCGCTGGCGGCAAAGCGTCTTGCTTGCAAGGCGATGGTCGTGATGCCGGTGACCACACCGAAGCTCAAGATCGATGCGGTGCGCGCGCTCGGCGGCGACGTGATTCTGCATGGCGACAGCTATTCCGATGCCTATCTGCACGCGATCGAACTCGAGCGCGAGCATGGCCTCACCTTCGTCCATCCATTCGACGATCCCGACGTGATCGCCGGCCAGGGCACGATCGCGATGGAGATCTTGCGCCAGCATCAAGCGCCGATCGACGCGGTGTTCGTCGCGATCGGCGGCGGCGGCCTGATCTCGGGCGTAGCCGCCTATATCAAGTCAGTGCGACCTGAGATCAAGGTGATCGGCGTGCAGACCACCGATTCCGACGCAATGGTGCGGTCGGTGAAAGCCGGCAAGCGCGTGCAGCTCAACGACGTCGGCCTCTTTTCCGACGGCACCGCCGTCAAGATGGTCGGCGTCGAGACGTTCCGACTGGCGCGCGAACTGGTCGATGACTTCATCGTTGTCGATACCGACGCGGTGTGCGCCGCCATCAAGGACGTGTTCCAGGACACGCGCAGCATTCTCGAGCCCGCTGGCGCGCTCGGCGTGGCCGCCGTCAAGCAGTACGTCGACGAGCACAAGGTCAAGGGCCAGACCTTCGTCGCGATCACCTGCGGCGCCAACATGAACTTCGACCGCTTGCGCTTCGTCGCCGAGCGCGCTGAAGTCGGCGAGGAACGCGAAGCCGTGTTCGCGGTGACGATTCCCGAAGAGCGCGGCAGCTTCAAGCGCTTTTGCGAGCTGCTCGGGCCACGCTCGGTGACCGAGTTCAACTACCGCATCTCGGACGCTGCGCAAGCGCATGTGTTCGTCGGCGTCGCGACGTCCAACCGCGGCGAGTCCGACAAGATCGCGCGCAACTTCATTCGCCACGGCTTCGCGACGCTCGATCTGACGCACGATGAGCTCGCCAAGCAGCATCTGCGCCACATGGTCGGCGGCCGCAGCGAGCTGGCGCGCGACGAGCGCCTGTACCGCTTCATCTTTCCCGAGCGGCCGGGTGCGTTGATGCGCTTCCTGTCGAGCATGCATCCGGGCTGGAACATCAGCCTGTTTCACTATCGCAACCAGGGCGCGGACTACGGTCGAATCCTCGTCGGCATTCAGGTGCCGCGCGAGGACAAGAAGGCGTTTCGCGAATTCCTCGACACGCTGGCCTATCCCTGCGAGGACGAGACCGACAACCCGGTCTATCAGCTGTTTCTGCGTTGAGAGGCGCGGCCCGCCGCAAAGCGCATTGCGCGCAGCGACGCACCGGGCCCACAATCTGCGCTGCTGACGCCGCTGTTCACGTCTGTCGTCCACGCCACTGCCGACTTCGACAAGGTCTCCGGTTCCCATGTCGCTCAACCGCTCACTGATCGCTCCCACGTCCAATCCGCTGCTCGAGCAGGCGCTGCGCGACAAGCTCAAGCGTCGCAGTCAGACCACTGGCGAGCTCGGTGAGCTTGAGCCGCTCGCCGTGCGCCTCGGGCTGATCCAGAACACGCTGAAGCCGCGCTTTCGCGCGCCGCAGATCACGATGTTCGCGGCCGACCACGGCCTCGCGGTGGACGGAGTCGGCGCGACCGAGCGCCAGTCGACCTCCAAGCTCGTCAACAGTCTGCTTACATCGCAATTGCCGGTGTCGGTGTTCGCGCGGATCCAGGGCCTGGAGATGTCGGTGGTCGATTGCGGCGTTGCCGAAGCGGTCGCGCCGCATGCGCGATTGCTGGCGCGCAAGATCGCCCACGGCACGCGCAACGCGCGCGTCACGTCGGCAATGTCGCTCGACCAAGCCCATGCCGCGATTCGTGCCGGCATGGAAATCGGCGACGCACTGCCCGGCAACGTGGTGGCCTGTGCCGGCATCGGCGTCGGTTCGGTCGAAAGCTCGGCGCTCGTGCTGTCGCGCCTGTCGGGCACGCATGTTCCCGACCTCGTCTACTCGGGCGCCGACATGCCTGACGAAGAATTCGAGCACCTGCAATTCGTCTTGCAAGGCGCACAGACCCGCCACAAGGACGTGGCCGATCCGGTCGAAGTGCTGGCCGCGTTCGGCGGCTTCGAGATCGCGGTGATGGTCGGCGTGATGCTCGTCGCCGGCAGCAAGCGCCACCTCATCATCACCGACGGCATGCCCGCGTGCGCAGCCTTGATGGTCGCCTCGTGCATTGCACCCGCCGTCACCGATTACTGCGTCTATTGCCGCAGCCACAGCCATCTGGGGCTCGACCATGCTCTCGCGCTGTTCCACGCGTCGGCATTGCTCGAGCTCGGCATGGAAAGCACCGACGGCACCGGCGCGACGCTGGCTTGGCCGCTGGTGCGCAGTGCTGCAGCGTTGCTGACCGAAGTGGCCGAAGGCGAGGACCCGGGACCGACGCTTCCGGCTGGCATGGCCACCGTCAGCGGGTCGGCGATCAGCGAGTTTTGATCGTCACTGGGTTTGCGGCGACGGGTTGCCGCCTTGCTGCGAGCGCGGGATGACGAATCGCGACCCGGGAGCCGCTTGCGGCGGCGGTGCCTGGGCCTCGGGCGCTGCCTGCAGCGGCGTGGGGACCGGCATCGGCACGGCGGCTCCCGGCATCGCAATGCCCGGGTTCGGCGGCAAGGTCCCGATCGCAGCCGGTGTCGGCGGCGGAAGCTCGAGCACCACCGCGGTCTTGCCTTGCACCGGGCCGATCGCCGCGGTGCGCAAGCTCACCGATTGCAGCACCAATTCGCCATCGACTCGCGCTCCGACATGAAACGCGCGCGGCATCTTGCCGTCGACCGAAATCAACGCGACGCCGTGCCGATCGGGTGTCTTCGGCGCCATCACACCGGTGAGCTTGAAGCGAGACGCGATCTCGGGGACGACGACCGCGGGTGTGGCCGCCAGCGGCGGCGCGCCGAGCAGCCGAGTCAGGTCGCCGCGCATCGCGAGCGCGTCGCCGACCGCCACGGCATGCGCCGGCGCGGCGGGGGAACGGGCGAACAGGCGTAGCGCCCAGAATGTGGCAGTCGCGGCCACCAGGGCCCAGATCACAAACGCAGACAGTCGAGCCGGCATGCGGCGATTATCATTCAACGCCCGCCCCACCCGGCCCACGCCCCAGGACAGAACTGATGACCCGGAACCCCACGCTGCGCCAGCGCGGCTTCACCTTGATCGAGCTGATGGTCGTGATCGTCATCATCGGCGTGCTCGCGGCGATCATCGTGCCGAACGTGCTCGACCGGGCCGATGACGCGCGGGTGACGGCCGCTCGCACCGACGTCAACAACCTGATGCAGGCGCTCAAGCTCTACAAGCTCGACAACCAGCGCTACCCGACCGCCGAGCAGGGACTGCAATCGCTCATCGCCAAGCCGACCAGTGGGCCGATGCCGCCGAACTGGAAGCCTTACCTCGACAAGCTGCCCAACGATCCCTGGGGCAAGGCCTATCAGTACGCCAACCCCGGCGTGAAGGGCGAGATTGACGTTTACAGCCTCGGAGCCGACGGCGTCGTCGGCGGCGAGGGCAAGAACGCCGACATCGGCTCCTGGCAGTAGACGCGAACGGGTCCGACGTGAAGTCCCGCAGCACCGGCTTCACTTTGATCGAGCTGATGATCGTCGTCGCGTTGATCGCGATCGCGTCGGGCTTGGTGAGTCTGTCCTTGCGCGATCCATCTGCGACGCGGCTCGAGCAAGAGGCTGCGCGGCTCGCCGCACTGCTCGAATCGGCGCGTGCCGAAGCGCGGGCGTCGGGTCTGGCGGTGCGCTGGGTGCCGCGCGCCGCCGGCACCGACGGCCAGGACTTTCGCTTCGTCGGCCTGCCCTCGGCGAACCCGCTTCCGCAGAACTGGCTGACCACCGGCGTCAGCGCTAACGTGGTCGGCGCGACGGCCCTGGTGCTCGGCCCCGAGCCGTTGATCGGTCCACAGCGCGTCATCCTGAATCTCGAGGCGCAGCACCTCACGCTCGCGACCGATGGTCTCGGCCCTTTTGTCGTCAGCAACGAATGAAGCGCGTGCCTGCTCATCGATCCGCCGAGTCGCGCGGCTTCACGCTGGTCGAGGTGCTGGTGGCGCTCGCCATCGTCGCGATCACGCTCGGCGCCGGCATCAAGGCGGCGGGCGCGTTGTCGAACAATGCCGAGCGGCTGACCGAAGTGAGCCAGGCGCAGTGGTGTGCCGACAACCAACTGACCTCATGGCGTTTGCTGCAGCAGCAGCCTGCCATCGGCGACAGCGATTTCGCGTGCGACCAGCTCGGCCGCCACTACGTCGGCAAGCTCGTTGTTCGACCGACGCCGAATCCGAACTTCCGCCGCGTCGACGCCAATGTGATGAACGAGTCGGGCGCGCCGCTGGTGACCCTGTCGACGGTGCTTGGCCGATGACTGGACGCTCTTGCTCGCGCGGCTTCACGCTGGTCGAAGTGCTGGTCGCGATGATGATCATGGCGATCCTCGCGATGATGGCCTGGCAAGGTGTCGACGGCATCGTCCGCGCGCGCAATGCGAGCCAGTCGCGGCTCGAGCAGACGCTGCGGCTGAACACCGTCATCGCGCAATGGGAGCAAGACCTCGCGTCGCTGCAGGAGTCGAGCGCGGTGCCTGGGCTCGTCTTCAACGGTGCGAGCCTGCGCCTGACGCGCCGCGCCGACAACGGGTTGCAGGTCGTCGTCTGGGCGCTGTACCCGGCCGCGGACGGCGGCACCGGCGGCGGCGAGTGGCTGCGCTGGGCCGGGCCCGCGGTGACCAGCAGCACCGAGCTGCAGGACAGCTGGCTGCGCAGCCAGCAGTTCCAGGGCAAGGAGCCGGGCCAGGTCCGCACGCTCACCGGCGTGGCGCAATGGCAGATGTATTGCTTCCAGGGCAACGCGTGGAGCAACTGCCAGTCGACCGGGAATATCGCTGCGCCAACGCCTGGTGCCAGCGCGCCCGCAGCACCTCGTCAGGCACTGCCATCGGGTGTGCGGCTGGTGCTGAGCTTCGCCGAAGGCAGCGGCTTGAACGGCAGCCTGACGCGCGACATCGCGGTCGGGCCCTAACGACGATGAACGTGCCCCGTCGACAACGCGGCGTCGCTTTGCTGATGGCGATGATCATCGTCACGCTGGTCGCGACGCTCGCCTCGGCAATGATCTGGCAGCAGTGGCGTGCGGTGCAGGTCGAGGCGGCTGAGCGCGCTCGCGCGCAGTCGGCGTGGATTCTTTCGGGCGCGCTTGACTGGGCCAAGCTCATCCTGCGCGAAGACCTCAAGTCAGGCCGCCCGACGGCGCTCACCGAGCCGTGGGCGACGCCGCCGGCCGAAGCGCGCCTGTCGACCTTTCTCGCGGCCGACAAGGACAACACCGACGACGCGCCCGAGGCATTCCTCTCGGGCAGCATCACCGATGCGCAGTCGCGCTACAACCTGCGCAACTTGATCGCGCAAGGCAAGGTCGACGCCAAGGAGTTGGCCTCGCTGCAGCAGTTGTTGCAGTCGATCGGCGTCGCACCCGACGTCGCAGACCGCGTCGCGACGGGGATGCACGACGCGCTCGCTCCGCCGGGTTCCGCAGGCAGCACCAACAACGTT
>VBCQ01000234.1:2813-4111 GCA_005882155.1 Betaproteobacteria bacterium | reverse complement strand
GAGCTCGATGCCGGCGCCGCGCCAGCGTAGGCAATGCGCATTGATGTCGTCGCAACGTGCGACCCAATGGATCAACTGCGGCTCGCGCGCGATGGCATCGCGCAGCGCCGGTTCGTCAAGGTCGAACCAGCGCTGTCGTGCCGGTGGTGGCGCGTCAGGATCGATCGCGATGATCTCGAAGTAAGCGCGCGGGAACGCCGCCGACGCGATCGAGAACAGGCGATTGTGCGTGCCCATTAGCGGGTGCTTGCCGCCCGGGCCGGGCGCGATACCGAGCATCGCCTCGCACCACGCGGCGCCTTCGCTCAGGCTGCGCGCAGCGACGACGAGATGGTCGAGCGCGAGCGCAGACGCTGTCACAGATCGACCTCGCCGCGAATCACGCTGACACTCTCCCCGCCGACCCATAGCGTCTCGCCGTCGTGCTCGATGTGCACGCGGCCCGAGCGATCGAGTCGCGTGCCTTGCGCGGCGATGTAGCGCGCCGGCGCGCGGCGTTCGGCGATCAGCCACTGCGCCAGACTCGCGTTCAAGCTGCCGGTGACCGGGTCTTCGGCGATGCCAATCGGTGCGGCAAAGGCGCGGACCTCGAACTGGCATTCGCTGCCCGCGGCGTGAGGCCCAATGACGCCGACCTTGGCGAGGCGCTTCAGCGCCGCATGATCGGGCTCGAGGACGAGCACGGTCCCCGCATCATCGAGCAACAACGCGAGCCAGCGCGGCCCGTTGTCCAGCCACATCGCGGCGCGCACCTGCGCGGCTTGGAGACCGAGCGCTGCGAGCACGGGCGCGAGTGTCGCGGCGTCAACGCTGTCGCGGCGCGACGCCGGCGCTGCGAACGCGGCGAGCGCGCCGTCGCGGCGGATGCGCACGAGGCCGACGCCGCACTGCTGAACGATCTGCCCCGGTATCCGCGGAACACCGCCGCGCTCCATCCAGGCGTGGCAACTGCCGAGCGTCGGGTGTCCGGCAAACGGCAGCTCGCCGCCCGGCGTGAAGATGCGCACGCGGTAATCGGCCTCATCCGATGTCGGTCGCAGCAGGAAGGTCGTCTCCGACAGATTCGTCCAGCGCGCGAACGCCTGCATCCCCTCGTCGCTCAAGCCGTCGGCGTCGTGAACGACGGCGAGCGGGTTGCCGCGCAATGCGGTGCGGGTGAACACGTCGACCTGAGTGAACGCGAAGCGAGTCACAGATGCTCCTTCAAGGCCTGCGCCAGCAACGCGATACCGTGCTCGATTCGATCGGCACTCACCGTGACGAGCGACAGGCGAAGCGTGTTGTGCTTCGGATGGTCG
>VBCQ01000234.1:0-2640 GCA_005882155.1 Betaproteobacteria bacterium | reverse complement strand
CTCGTGCACGATACGCTGGTTGAAACCCGGGGTGTGCAGATCGGCCGCCTGCTTGGCCTGCAGCAGCTTCGGCGCCAGCGGTTTCGGCGCGACGACGTAGCCGAGACGCAACCCCGGCGCGAGCACCTTGGAGAACGATCCGAGGTAGACCACGCCCTCACTCCAACGCGAGGCGAGCGGCGGCGGCGGAGCGGCGTCGAACCACAAGTCGCCGTACGGGTTGTCCTCGACCAGCGGCAGCCCGAGCGCTTGCGCGCGACTCACCAGCTCGGCGCGGCGCAGCGCGCTCATGCAGCGCCCGCTCGGGTTCTGAAAATTCGACAGCGCATACAGAAAGCGCGCCCCCTGCGCGATGGCCAGTGCGTCGGGCAGCGGGCCGTCGTCATCGCACGGCACCGAGACGAACTCGGGCTCGTACGGCGCGAAAGCCTGCAGTGCGCCGAGATAGGTCGGCGCCTCGACCGCGACGCGGCTGCCGGCGTCGATCAGCACCTTGCCGACCAGGTCGAGCCCTTGCTGCGAGCCGGTCGTGATCAGCACTTGCGACGCGTCGGCGTGCAGCCCCTGCGAGCCGAGCTCGCGTGCGACCCATTCGCGCAGCGGTGCATAGCCTTCGCTGGCGGCGTACTGCAGCGCCTCCTTCGGCGTGTCGCGCAGCACCCGCGCACTCGCTTCGCGCATCGCCTCGATCGGAAAGCTCTCGGGCGACGGCAGCCCGCCGGCGAGCGAGATGATGCCGGGCCGTTCGGTGACCTTCAGGATCTCGCGAATGATCGATGGGTTCATTCGCTCGGCGCGGCGCGCCATCTGCCAGACGGTGGAGGTATTCATGCTTAGCACTTCACGATGCGACGAGGGGAGGGGACGAATCGGCCGGCATTCGCTTGCAGACGACCACAGTGGCGATGACCGCGAGCGAGAACGCCACGGTGCTGAGCTCGAGCCGCTCGCCGAGGATCGGCACGGCGAACAGCAGCGCGAGAAAGGGCTGCACAAGCTGGACTTGGCTGACCCGCACGGTGCCGCCGAGCGCGAGGCCGCGGTACCAGGCGAAGAAGCCGAGCCACATCGAGAACAGCGTGACGTAGCCGAAGCCGAGCCAGGCCGATGGCCGCACGGCCTGCGCCGGCCAGGTCGCCCTGTGCCGACAGCCGCGCCCCGCTGACGTAGCCGATCGCCGCGCTCGCCACCGCGAGCAGCAGCAGTCCGTCAGCGGCACCCAAGCGTCCGCTGCCCTGATAAGTGGCGAACGCGAGCACCAGCGCGCAGCCGAGGACCGCACAGGCCCAGAAGCCGGCCGACGGCCGCTGGCGAAACGACAGCGCAGCAGCGAGCGCAGTGGCGAGCGGCAGCACCCCGCTGACGACCGCGGCATGCATCGCATCGACATCGCGCAGTGCGAGGCCCAGAAAAAGCGGAAAGCCGACCACGGTGCCCGCGGCACAGATGATGATGTCGAGCCGCTGATGACGCTGCGGGCGGGTTGCGCGCGTGACGAGCAGGTAGCCGATGCTGAGCAGCCCCGCGAGCGCCGCGCGGCCCGCGGTGACGAACAGCGGCGCCAGTTGCGGGTCGGCCGCAGGCCCGACGGCCAGGCGCGTCATCGGCAGCGTCATCGCGAAGATCATCACGCCGAGCAGACCAAGCCCGAGTCCGCGCGCCTCGTGGCGCGTTGGGTTCATGCGTGGGTCAGCGGTCATTGGCGTACCTTCGTGCTTCGCACTCCGGTATTCGCCCTGGGGGCGGCCCGGCGGGCTGATGGATGCAGTCTACGGGTCGGTCCAGCACAGACCCAGTACACTTCGTCATCCAATCGCTCGTTCTGTATTGGTCAGGTTGCCAGCACATGAGACCTTCCTCAGGCCTTTCCGCCGCGCTGTCACGCGGTGCCGACACCACCCTCACCGAACAGCTGTCGGCCCGCTATTCGGAGCAGATTCGCCAGCGTCTGATGGCGCCGGGCACGCGGCTGCCGTCGGTGCGCGAGTGTGCGCGGCGTCACGGCGTCAGTGCCTACACCGTCGTCGCCGCCTACGATCAGTTGCAGGCGCAAGGCCTGGTCGAAGCGCGCCGGCAGCGTGGCTTCTTCGTTCGCGAGACGGCCAGCGAAACGCCGCGCCCGTCGGCCGAGAAAGCGCTGCGCGTGCCGTTGCCGATCAGCGCGACGACCCTGATGCGCGGGATGTTCCAGCCGCCCGGCGCGCTGCCGATGCCGGGGCTCGGCACCTTGCCGGTGGAGTGGCTCGACTTGCCCATGCTCAACACCGCGCTGCGCCGGGTCAGCTCGGGCGCGCAGCTCGGGCCACTGTCGCTGCAGTACGGCGAGCCGGCCGGCGACTTGCGGCTGCGCCGCGCGCTTGCCACGCGTCTCGCCGATCACGGCGTCAGTGCGAGCGCCGAGCAGATCGTGACGACGATCGGCGCGACCCATGCGCTCGACGTCGTCACCCGCAGCCTGGTGCGCGCCGGCGACAGCGTGCTGGTCGACGAGCCCGGCTGGTCGGTCGAGTACGCGCGCCTGGCCGCCCTCGGCATCCGCGCGCTGCCGGTGCCGCGCGGCGAAGACGGACCCGATCTCGCCGTGATGCAGCGCCTGATCGAGGCGCATCGCCCGCACCTGTACGTGACCGTGTCGGTGCT